>DOTL01000076.1 GCA_003521145.1 Streptococcus sp.
ACACATAATTATTGACAGTATCCGTTTTGATGGGGTTGATTGCTTTGTCTCTGGGTTGCTTTTTCTTGAAATTTTAATTGTTCATAGTAAGAACGAACAACAAAAGAATGCCTCAAATCAGGTACAGACGGCGCGTATCATGGCTAATGGGGACTTGCTCTATCATGATGGTCTCTATATGAGTGCCTTGTAAGTAGATGGTAGCTATGATTTCACGGAGAATTTTACTTATGTGAAGCCGTGGTTAAAGCAGGGTGATTTGGTTTTGGGTGATTTTGAGGGAACGATTAATCCTGATTATCCTTTGTTAGGCTATCCTCTGTTTAATGCTCCTCAATCAGTGACAGCGGCTATTAAGGATGCTGGCTATGTTGTTATGGATTTGGCTCATAATCATATCTTGGATTCTGATTTAGAGGGGGCTTTTACAACGGCTGATGCTTTTAAAGAGGTGGGCATTGATCCTGTTGGTGTTTGTGAAAAGCCGGTGCGTGACAAGGTGCCACTCCTCATCAAGAATGTTAATGGTATCAAGGTTGCAATACTTTCCTATGTTTATGGTTACAATGGCCTAGAGTCGAACTTGACAGATAAAGAGGTTGCAGACCACTTATCGAATTTGGATGAAAAACGTATGAAAGCTGAGATTCAGCGTGCAGAAAAAGAAGCAGATATCACGGTTATCAGGCCTCAGATGGGTGTTGAGTATCGTTTGGAACCGACAGATGAACAGGTTAAACTTTATCATAAGATGATTGATTGGGGTGCCGATATTATCTTTGGAGCACATCTGACTTGGGTTAACCGTACGCCTAAAGGAACAACTTCTCCAGAGGGATACCCTTTGTATACTTACCAAACTTATATTTTAGAGGATTTCATTAAAGGTGGTAAATATAGAAATAAACTAGATGAAGAAACCAAAGAGCGTATAGATACTGCCTATAAAGAAATGAATGCCCATGTTAATTTAAAATGGAAATAAAGCTAAGATATCGCCCGAATTTGGCGATGTTTTTTGGTTTATCGAAAAGTTACCCACAGACTTATCCACAGGTGTGGAAAAGTCTGTTGATAGTGTTGAATATTGATTTTTTCAAGGTTTTAAAAGAAGGAAATTATTTAGGTTGTGAACAAGTTTATCCACAAGTAGTTGGGTCAGAGAGAGAATATTTTTATGAACGATATTAGTTAAAATTATCGGAAACATTCGTCTTTTTCAAGAAAAAAGAGGCGATTTTCATAAAAAAATAGCATTTTTAATAAAAATATGCTAAAATTATACAAAATAAAATGATGGAGGCTTCTCATGAAAGCGATTATTACAGTTGTAGGTAAGGACAAAGCAGGTATTGTTGCGGGTGTTGCGACTAAGGTGGCAGAGCTTGGCTTGAGTATTGATGATATTTCTCAAACAGTTCTTGATGAATTCTTTACCATGATGGCGGTTGTATCATCAGAAGATAAAAAAGATTTTACACACCTACGTGCTGAATTGGAAGTCTTTGGTGAGTTATTGAACGTTAAAATCAACATCCAAAGTTCTGCAATTTTTGATGCTATGCACAACTTGTAAGATAGGAGTAGCTTAAAATGGATATTAAACAGGTCACAGAAACCATTGCCATGATTGAGGAACAGAACTTTGATGTTCGTACCATTACCATGGGGATTTCACTCCTAGACTGTATCGATTCAGATATCGATAAGGCGGCGGAAAAAGTCTATAATAAGATTGTATCTAAGGCTAAGAATTTGGTAGCTGTTGGTAACGAAATTGCGGCTGAACTTGGTATTCCGATTGTTAATAAACGTGTCTCTGTTACTCCGATCTCAATCATCGGTGCGGCAACAGATGCAACAGACTATGTACCTTTTGCGAAGGCGTTAGACCGAGCAGCTAAGGAAATCGGTATTAACTTTATTGGTGGTTTCTCTGCACTCGTTCAGAAGGGCTGCCAAAAAGGTGATGAAATTCTTATTAATTCTATTCCACGTGCGCTTGCAGAGACTGATTTTGTCTGCTCATCTGTTAACATTGGTTCAACCAAGACTGGTATAAACATGACAGCGGTACGTGACATGGGACGTATCATCAAAGAGGCTTCTGAGGCGGATCCAATGGGCCCAGGTAAATTGGTGGTCTTTGCTAATGCGGTTGAAGATAATCCCTTTATGGCAGGTGCTTTCCACGGTGTTGGTGAGGCTGATGTTGTAATCAATGTCGGGGTTTCAGGTCCTGGTGTTGTGCAACGTGCAGTTGAGAAAGTTCCAGGCGAAAGTTTCGATGTTCTAGCTGAAACAGTTAAGAAGACCGCCTTCAAAATCACACGTGTTGGTCAGTTGGTTGGTCAAATGGCCAGCGAACGCCTTGGTGTCGAGTTTGGTATTGTAGATTTGTCTCTTGCGCCAACACCAGCAGTTGGTGATTCAGTAGCCCGTGTCCTTGAAGCGATGGGTCTTGAAGTTGTTGGTACGCATGGTACTACTGCAGCTCTAGCCCTTCTTAATGACCAAGTTAAAAAAGGTGGTATCATGGCATGTAACCAAGTTGGTGGTTTGTCAGGTGCCTTTATTCCAGTTTCTGAAGATGAAGGTATGATTGCGGCGGTTCAATCTGGTCATATCAACCTTGAAAAATTGGAAGCCATGACAGCTATCTGTTCTGTTGGTCTAGACATGATTGCTATTCCTGCTGATACGCCAGATACAACAATCGCGGCCATGATTGCTGATGAAGCAGCTATCGGTGTCATTAACCAGAAAACAACAGCTGTTCGTATCATTCCTTATGGTAAGGAAGGTGATATGTTGGAACTTGGAGGTCTTCTTGGTTATGCGCCAGTAATGAAGGTAAATAAAGCCTCATCGGCTGACTTCATTGCGCGTGGTGGTCAAATCCCAGCTCCTGTTCACAGCTTTAAAAACTAAGCGAATGATAAATGCTTTCCCAATTGGTAAGGCATTTTCTGATGGTCTCGCTGGCTAGATAGTCGAGGGGATTTGTGCTATAAAGAATTCAAGAATGACGGAAAGAAGGGGCGCTATGAGTAAGGTTAAGTTGTATATTGCGAGACACGGCAAAACCATGTTTAACACCATTGGTCGTGCACAAGGTTGGTCTGATAGCCCTTTGACCCCGTTCGGTGAGGAAGGTATTCGTGAATTGGGGGGTAGGTCTGAAAGCGGTAGGTATTCCTTTCAAGGCCGCATATTCTAGTGACTCAGGTCGAACGATTCAAACCATGGATATCATTTTACGTGAGACGGGTTTGGAAACCATTCCTTATAAACGTGATAAACGTATTCGTGAGTGGTGTTTTGGTAGTTTAGATGGTGGCTATGACGGTGAACTTTTCTACGGTGTACTACCGAGAACAGATGCTTTTCAAGGTAAGGATTTGTATGAGGTAACTTATCCTGAGCTTGCACAAGGTATCCTTGATGTGGATACAGCTGATTGGGCAGAGCCTTGGGAAGTGCTCAGAAAACGTATTTTAGAGGGGTTCACAGCTATTGCAGAAAATCTTGAGAGTTCTGGTGGCGGTAATGCTATCGTCGTTAGTCACAGTATGACCATTGCAACTTTTGCTTGGTTAATGGATCCTTCTGTCGAGCATCCTCCATTGGACAACGGTTCGGTTACTATCGTTGCTTATGAAAATGGTAGATTCACATTGGAAACACTTGGCGATATGACTTATCGTCAGGTTGGACGAGAGATAATAGAAAAAGACAATGGTAAAAAATAGCTATCCGAGTCGCCGTCAGGCGAAAAAGCAAACCAATTGGTTTTTGGTTATCAGTGGCGTCTTGACTGCAATTCTTTTAGTTACAGCAGGACTTTATTCAGTATTTGGTGTCAGTCGTACGGTCCAACAAACCAATGGATCGTCAGTAACAAAAAATAGTAAGCAAATTACCAATTCGACTCAAAGCAAGGATACAAAAGGACTACCTGATGTATCGCCTAAAGACTGGAAATTGCTTTTGGTAAATCGAGATAATAAGTCTAAAGAGCTTAATCCTGAGCTTGCTAACGTATATGGTGTTTCTGTAGATGCGAGAATTGCAAAAAATGTTGAAGAATTTTTAGCAGCAGCTCAAGAAATTAATCCAAGCTATCATTTGATTTCAGGTTATCGTAGTGTTTCTTATCAGACAGAACTTTATAACAGTTATGTTCAGCAGGAAATGGCTGCTGACCCAAGTTTGACGGAGTCTCAGGCGGAGAAAAAGGTTCAAACCTATTCACAACCACCAGGAGCGAGTGAACACCAGACGGGTCTTGCGATTGATATGAGTACTGTAGATAGCTTAAATGAAGCAGATCCAGATACAGTAGCTAAAGTTAAAGAGTTAGCGCCGAAATATGGCTTTGTTCTTCGTTTTCCAGATGGTAAAACATCGTCAACAGGTGTAGGCTACGAGGATTGGCATTTCCGCTATGTTGGTAAAGAGTCAGCAGAGTATATGACTGAACATAATCTCACTTTGGAGGAATATTTGGCATTATTAAAGGAGAAAACTAAGTGAGATGACGTTTTTAACTAAAAGCCTTCATAATCTTAGTTGTTGTTTTCGCTTTAGGTATTCTCTTGCTTTTGATTCTTCATGCCTCTACAGATGATAACGCTCGTTCGGTAAAGGTTGCTTACACGCAGCAAGGGTTTATTGAGACCTTAGCTCCAACAGCTCAAAAGATGTCCAAAAACTATGGTGTGCCTGCGTCTATTCTCCTTAGTAAATCTGCGTATGAGTCGAATTATGGTAGTAGTCTCTTATCTGTTAAATACCATAATATCTACAGTCTCCCTGCTCGGCCAGGACAAGAACATATCTATCTAAAGGATAATGTTTACAGTAAAGGCAAATGGCAATATCGAAAAGTAGATTTTGCAGTTTTTAGAGACTGGTCAAGTTCTATGTCATCTTATCTAGAAGAACTACGCCAAGGTAGATGGGGAGAATCAACCTATAAAGAGGTGGCAGGAACTACGAGTTATAAAGTTGCGGCAGAAAAGCTACAAGCTGCAGGTTTTAATAGTGATCCTGATTACGCTAAACATCTTATTTCTATTATTGAGACCTATAATTTGGTAAAATATGATCGCTGAGATTAGAACACCCCTAAGGGTGTTTTTTAATGTTTCTAGGTCTCTAGATGTATTTTTAGCACTCTTATAAAAAGAGTGCTATTTTTTTGGTTTTTTGGTTGACATGTTCAAGTTTAGGTGTATAATAGAATCATAGTTTAGCAGTCAACGTATCAGAGTGCTAATAAATAGAAATGAGGTGGCATCGTGATTACGCAAAGGCAAAACACTATTTTGAATTTGATAGTTGAGATGTTCACTCGTACACATGAACCGGTTGGTTCTAAAGCATTACAAGAATCAATTGATTTGAGTTCAGCAACCATTCGTAATGACATGGCCAAGCTAGAAAAGATGGGCTATCTTGAAAAAGCTCATACTTCTAGTGGGCGTATGCCAAGCCGAGCAGGTTTCCAGTATTTCGTCGCTAATTCTTTAAATCTTGATGCGATTGATGAACAAGATGTTTATAAAGTGGTCAAGGCCTTTGATTTTGAAGCCTTTAAACTTGAAGATATCTTGGATGCAGTGGCGAAGCTGCTGGCAGAAATGACAGGATGTACAGCAGTGATTCAAGATGTGGACCCGACACGACAACGTCTGACTGGATTTGACATTGTTCATCTATCTAATCACGACGCTTTAGCGGTTCTTACTCTAGATGAATCTAAGCCTGTGACAGTTCAATTTGCTATTCCAAAAAATTTCTTGTCTAGTGATTTGGAAAATCTTCGTAAGCTTGTTCAAGAACGTTTTTTGGGAAATACTGTCTTAGATATCCATTACCGATTGAGAACTGAGATTCCTCAGATTGTGCAAAAGCATTTCAAAATAATAGATAATGTTCTAGATTTGTTTGATTATATCTTTTCACAACTTTTTAAGGAATTGATTTTCATCGAAGGTAAGGTTGCATCATTGAGTTATGCTGACTTAAAAACCTATCAATTTTTGGACAATCCACAACATGTGGCACTTGAGCTTCGATCAGCTATCTCCGATGATGAAGTGACTAAGATTTCAGTTGCAGAATCAACTGAAGAAGCGCTTGAAAATGTCACAGTTATGAGTCATAAATTCCTGATTCCTTATCGTGGGATAGGGCTCATGCATGTGATTGGACCAGTTGAAATTGATTATCGTCGCATGGTTAGTTTGGTCAATGTTATCAGTAGAGTTTTGGTTATGAAGTTGACGGATTATTACCGTTACCTCAATAGTAACCATTATGAAGTTAGTCATGATATGACATTTGAAAAGTATAGAAAGAGGTGTGTGCCTTGACTGAAGATATAAAAAAAGAAGAAGTGAAAGAAGAGGAAGCTACGGAGACAACTGAAGAAGTTGTAGAGGAAGTAAGCAAATCTTCTGAACTTGAAGAAGCACAAGCGCGTGCCGAAGAATTTGAAAACAAATACCTTCGTGCCCATGCAGAGATGCAAAACATTCAGCGACGTGCAAATGAAGAACGTCAACAATTGCAAAAGTATCGTAGCCAAGATTTGGCAAAAGCAATTTTGCCATCACTTGATAACCTTGAACGTGCTCTTGCCGTTGAGGGCTTGACTGATGATGTTAAAAAAGGTTTGGAAATGGTGCAAGAAAGTTTAGCGCATGCTCTTAAAGAGGAAGGGATTGAAGAAATTCCAGCAGATAGTGATTTCGATCATAACTTCCATATGGCTATTCAAACAATTCCTGCAGATGATGAACATCCAGCAGATACGATTGCACAAGTTTTCCAAAAAGGGTATAAACTCCACGAACGCGTCTTACGCCCAGCTATGGTAGTTGTATATAATTAATTGAAACCTTGTCCGAAATAACAGAAAACTATGAATGAATTATAAAAAAAGCAAAATAGAAATTAAAGTAAAAAGGGGAAAAGCATATGTCTAAAATCATTGGTATTGACTTAGGTACAACAAACTCAGCAGTAGCAGTTCTTGAAGGAACTGAATCAAAAATTATCACAAACCCAGAAGGTAACCGCACAACTCCATCTGTTGTGTCATTCAAAAATGGTGAAATCATCGTTGGTGACGCTGCAAAACGTCAAGCAGTAACAAATCCAGATACCATCATCTCTATCAAATCTAAGATGGGTACTTCTGAAAAAGTTTCTGCAAACGGTAAAGAATACACACCACAAGAGATTTCAGCTATGATTCTTCAATACTTGAAAGGTTATGCTGAAGATTACCTTGGTGAAAAAGTAACCAAAGCCGTTATTACAGTTCCTGCTTACTTCAACGATGCTCAACGTCAAGCAACTAAAGACGCTGGTAAAATTGCTGGTCTTGAAGTAGAACGTATCGTTAACGAACCAACAGCAGCAGCCCTTGCTTATGGTTTGGATAAGACTGATAAAGAAGAAAAAATCTTGGTATTCGACCTTGGTGGTGGTACATTCGACGTATCTATCCTTGAACTTGGTGACGGTGTCTTTGACGTATTGGCAACTGCAGGGGATAACAAACTCGGTGGTGATGACTTTGACCAAAAAATCATCGACCACATGGTTGAAGAATTCAAGAAAGAAAATGGTATCGACTTGTCAACAGACAAGATGGCTCTTCAACGTTTGAAAGACGCAGCTGAAAAAGCTAAGAAAGACCTTTCTGGTGTCACTTCAACACAAATCAGCTTGCCATTCATCACTGCTGGTGAGGCTGGACCTCTTCACTTGGAAATGACATTGACTCGTGCGAAATTCGATGATTTGACTCGTGACCTTGTAGAACGTACGAAATCTCCAGTTCGTCAAGCCCTTTCAGATGCAGGTTTGAGCTTGTCAGATATTGACGAGGTCATCCTTGTCGGTGGTTCAACTCGTATCCCTGCTGTCGTAGAAGCTGTTAAAGCTGAAACTGGTAAAGAACCAAATAAATCAGTTAACCCTGATGAAGTAGTTGCCATGGGTGCTGCTATCCAAGGTGGTGTTATTACTGGTGATGTCAAAGACGTTGTCCTTCTTGACGTAACTCCATTGTCACTTGGTATCGAAACAATGGGTGGAGTGTTCACAAAACTTATTGACCGCAACACTACTATTCCAACATCTAAATCACAAGTCTTCTCAACTGCAGCAGATAACCAACCAGCCGTTGATATCCACGTTCTTCAAGGGGAACGCCCAATGGCAGCAGATAACAAGACTCTTGGACGTTTCCAATTGACTGACATCCCTGCTGCACCTCGTGGTATCCCACAAATCGAAGTTACTTTCGATATTGATAAGAACGGTATCGTATCTGTTAAAGCTAAAGACCTTGGAACTCAAAAAGAACAAACAATTGTCATCCAATCTAACTCTGGTTTGACAGACGAAGAAATTGAAAAGATGATGAAAGATGCTGAAGCAAATGCTGAAGCGGATGCAAAACGTAAAGAAGAAGTAGATCTTCGTAACGAAGTTGACCAAGCTATCTTTGCGACTGAAAAGACAATCAAAGAAACAGAGGGTAAAGGCTTCGACACAGAACGTGATGCTGCTCAATCAGCACTTGATGATCTTAAGAAAGCTCAAGAATCAGGTAATCTTGATGACATGAAGGCTAAATTGGAAGCTCTTAACGAAAAAGCCCAAGCTCTTGCAATTAAACTTTACGAACAAGCTGCAGCAGCACAACAGGCTCAAGCAGGAGCAGAAGGTGCACAAACAGCAGATGACTCAGGCGACGATGTCGTAGACGGAGAGTTTACTGAAAAGTAACTCTATAATAATATCATTGGAGGAGCATTGTGGCTTCAAAAGAGGATAGAAAGTATATTGGTAGATATATCGATATCGAGGGAACTCGATTAAGTGATGATACCGAACTCTTGATTGACTTTATTGATAATATCAATAGCTATAATGATATAGTAAAAGAAAGCAGAGAGACTGGCATTTCTTCTGAAGGAAAGTTTACTCGTATAATCAGAGATGAATATATAATTAATGGTAATTATACAATTACATATATCAATAGCTACCGGGATGATGATGGTCAGACTGGTGAATACACAGAGGAACTTACATCAGCACGTGAAATAGTTGATGTTTTAAAGGAAGTTTTTTGAGATAGGTTCCTCTTTTGCTTATTAAAGAGGAGTCGGTTTTCAATTCCGGCTCCTCTTTTGGAGAATGTAAAAGATAGAAAGTTGAAGTTGAGCTAGTAGTTGCTTTATTTTATATTTATAGATAATAAGAACCAAAAGCGTTCTAAGCTTCTAGCTTGTTTTACAATAAAATAGAAAGGAACAAAGAGTGTTCGAGAAATTGAACACGAGCGGAAAGCCAGGAAATTAGATAAACCTCCTAAAAAAACATGATTTCTTGTCGGTTTCCTAAATTTCAGTCGCGTTCTGTTCGCTCTTAGTATCTTGTATGAACAATACCGAATATTACGATCGTCTTGGGGTATCTAAGGATGCCTCTCAAGATGAAATTAAACGTGCCTATCGTAAGATGTCTAAGAAATACCACCCAGACATTAATAAAGAACCAGGTGCGGAAGAAAAATATAAAGAGGTCCAAGAGGCTTATGAAACTTTAAGTGATGACCAAAAACGTGCAGCCTATGACCAATACGGACCAGATGGTGCGAATGGTTTTGGTGGTCAAGGAGGCTTTGGAGGCTTCGATGGTGGTGCAGGCTTTGGAGGTTTTGAGGATATCTTCTCTAGCTTCTTTGGTGGTGGTGCTACTCGTAACCCTAATGCTCCACGTCAAGGTGATGATCTTCAGTACCGTGTCAACCTAAGCTTCGAAGAGGCGATTTTTGGTGCCGAAAAAGAAGTGCACTATAATCGTGAAGCGATATGTAAGACATGTTCAGGATCTGGTGCAAAACCTGGAACAAGCCCTGTAACTTGTGGTCGCTGTCATGGTCAAGGGGTTATCAATGTTGATACGCAAACACCACTTGGTATGATGCGTCGTCAAGTAACCTGTGATGTCTGTCATGGAACAGGTCAAGAAATTAAAGAGCCATGTCAAACCTGTCATGGAACAGGACATGAAAAACAAAGCCACAAAGTATCTGTCAATATTCCAGCAGGTGTTGAAACAGGTCAACAAATCCGTCTTGCAGGTCAAGGTGAGGCTGGTTTCAATGGTGGTCCTTATGGAGACCTCTTTGTAATCATCAATGTTAATCCAAGCGATAAATTTACGCGTGATGGATCAACAATTTACTATACACTTAATATTTCCTTTGTCCAAGCAGCCCTTGGTGATACTGTCGAAGTACCAACGGTTCACGGAAATGTTGAGATGACCATCCCAGCAGGAACTCAAACAGGCAAAACTTTCCGTCTAAAAGGAAAGGGTGCTCCACGTCTTCGTGGAGGTTCACAAGGAGACCAACACGTTACAGTTAAGATTGTAACTCCTACGAAGCTAAATGATGCTCAAAAAGAAGCTCTCCTTGCATTCGCCAAAGCAAGTGGTGACGAAAAAATCGCACCACAGAAAAAAGGTTTCTTCAATAAGGTAAAGGATGCTTTAGAAGATTTATAGAGGAAGGACGCTTAATGCGTCTTTTTCTTTTTTGCCAGAAACTGTATGGGGTCAGTTGGTAATCTACCTACTTTTTATCCTTGAAAAAATCTGATATGATAATTCTATGGTTAGATACAATGCGACAATTTCCTATGATGGTACACTTTTCTCAGGTTTTCAAAGACAACCAAATGCACGTTCTGTTCAAGAAGAGCTTGAAAAGACTCTATTATGGTTAAATAGCGGTACACCCGTCACCGTTCATGGAGCGGGTCGGACAGATGCAGGTGTTCATGCCTATGGACAAGTTGTCCACTTCGATTTGCCTCAGGAGCGAGATCCAGAGAAGTTACGTTTCGGTTTAGATACGCAATGTCCAGATGACATTGATGTTGTTAGTATCGAACTTGTATCGGAGGAATTCCATGCACGATATAATAAACACAGTAAAACTTATGAGTTTCTAGTAGATGCAGGGAGACCTAAGAACCCTATGATGCGTAATTATGCGACCTACTATCCCTACCCTCTAAGTTTAGCACCTATGCAGGAGGCTGCTAAGGATTTGGTTGGCACACATGATTTTACAGGCTTCACAGCTTCAGGAACTTCTGTAGAAAATAAAGTACGCACAATCACACAAGCTAGTGTATCTATTGATGAGAAAACTGGATTTTATATCTTTACTTTTTCTGGCAATGGTTTTCTCTATAAGCAAGTTAGAAATATGGTCGGCACCTTGTTGAAGATTGGCAATGGTCGCATGCCTGTTTCGCAAGTGAAGACAGTGTTGGAAAGTCGTGACCGTAATCTTGCAGGACCAACGGCAGCAGGAAATGGGCTATATTTAAAGGAGATAAGGTATGAGTGATGAATTGATTTTAGCGATTTCAGGGAATGACATTTTTAGTGGTGGCGGACTTCATGCAGATTTAGCGACATTTACCACAAACAAACAGCATGGATTTGTGGCCCTTACCTGTCTAACAGCTATGACTGAGAATGGTTTTGAGGTCATTCCGGTTGATGCTAATGTTTTTAAACAACAACTTGACTCACTAAAAGATGTCCCATTCTCAGCAATTAAAATTGGTTTGTTGCCTAACGTTGAAATCGCAGAATTAACGTTGGATTTTGTTAAAAAACATTCTGATATACCAATTGTCTTGGATCCCGTTTTAGTATGTAAGGAGACTCATGACGTTGAAGTTTCTCAACTACGTGATGAATTGGTTAAATTTTTCCCTTATATCACGGTTATTACTCCGAATTTACCTGAAGTCGAACTGCTTATAGATAGAAAGGTCAAGACCCTTGATGATATGAAGCATGCGGCTAGCTATCTCAATGAATTAGGTGCTAAAACTGTCGTTATTAAGGGTGGAAACCGCTTAGATGGTACTAAAGCGATAGATGTCTTTTATGATGGAACAGACTACAAATTGTTTGAAGAAACTGTGCTAGACAAAAATAATACCGGTGCAGGATGTACATTTGCTTCAAGTATAGCTAGTGAATTAGTCAAAGGATGTTCAGAAACTGAAGCTGTAGCTAATGCTAAAGCCTTTGTTTTTGAATCAATTAAACAATCAAATGAATTTGGAGTAGTTCAATATGCAAAATAAGAAAACAAAAGAACTAACATTATTAGCTATCTTAACGGCTTTATCGGTGACCTTTGGATTCGTAGCTAAAATTCTGACTCCAACAGGGCTTTTAACTTTGGTAGATGCAGGAATCTACTTCACAGCCTTTTATCTTGGGAAGAAAGAGGGGGGCAATTGTGGGAGGACTGTCTGCTTTTCTGATAAATCTGCTATCATCTGGTCCGCAATGAATGTTTATTAGTTTGTTAATCCATGGTGCACAAGGTTATTTTGCTGGATTTAAAGGGAACTATCGTATCCTAGGTCTTCTGATTCCTACCATTGTGATGATGGGTGTCTATGCACTTGCTTCAGTATTTATGTATGGAACAGGAGCTTCAATCGCAGAAGTGATCCCTAATTTCTGCCAAAACGCTCTTGGCCCAGTCGTTGGATGGGTATTGTATCAAGGATTCAAAAAGGTTCAATCTAAAAAAGGGTAATAGTTTTACTAAACCCTATTGACAAGTATTGATTTGGGTGATAAGATATAAAAGTTCTCTT
>DOTL01000039.1 GCA_003521145.1 Streptococcus sp.
ACGGCCTTGCCCCTCTTGAAATGAGGAACAAGGCCGTCGCCTAATATTTTATTATTTCATTGTCCACTTGACAGGGAGCTGTTCAGAATGTTCTTAGTTTTTTTCTTGTGTTTGACGTTCTGCTTTACGTTCTTTGAATTCTTCGTCACTCATCAAAGTTCCGCCAATATTGGCTGATTTAGCAAAGGCTGTATAGCGACGCAACCAACCACTTGAAATTTTTGATTTGAAAGGTTTCAAATGTTTGCGACGTTCTTCAAGGGTTGCATCATCGACAAGTAGATCAAGGGTACGATTTGGAAGATCAATCACGATTTCATCGCCATCTTCGATTAGGGCGATATTACCACCTTCTGCTGCTTCTGGAGAAACGTGACCAATAGCAATACCACGAGTAGCTCCTGAGAAACGACCATCCGTAATAAGTGCCACATCCTTACCAAGACCGCGTCCGACAATCTTAGAAGTTGGTGCCAACATTTCTAGCATACCAGGACCACCCTGAGGACCTTCGTATCGAATGACAACGACGTGTCCCTTCTTAACTGTTCCATTATCAATCAACTCAAGGGCTTGATCTTGTGAATCACAACAAATAGCTTTACCGCAGAAAGTTTTAACAGATGGATCTACACTTTCCGTAAAGGATAGACAAACCACCAACTGGTGAAATAGGACGCTCAATCGGATGAATAATTTCTTCATTCTTGATTTCAGCACCAGATACGTTTTCTTTCAAGGTTTTACCAGTAACTGTAATACGATCACCCTTAATGGCACCTTTTTTAATCAACTGATTGATAATGGCTGGAACACTACCAGCTTCATGCACATCATGCATAGTGTAAACACTTGAAGGTGCAATTTTAGAGAGATAAGGTGTCTTCTTGGCAATCTCGTTAATGTCCTTAAGGTCATAATCAATACCGGCCTCACGCGCAATAGCAAGGGTATGGAGAACAGTATTGGTTGAACAACCCATGGCCATATCAAGAGCAAACGCATCATCAATGGCTTCTTTGGTCACAATATCACGTGGGCGAACATTATTTTTGATGTTATCCATCACTTTTGTGGCTGCTTGACGAACCAATTCACGACGTTCCTCTGAAACAGCTAGGATAGTACCGTTACCTGGAAGGGCAGGTCCCAAAACTTCCATCAAACAGTTCATTGAGTTGGCGGTAAACATTCCTGAACATGAACCACAAGTTGGACAAGCATTTTTCTCCAAATAATCGAGCTCTTCCTTGCTCATATCTCCAGCCTGATAAGTACCTACAGCTTCAAACAAATTTGATAGCGTCGCTTGATGACCAGTCATGTCAACGGCCACCCTTCATAGGTCCACCAGAACAAAATACTACTGGTACATTAGTACGCATAGCTGACAAAATCATCCCTGGCGTAATCTTATCACAGTTAGGAATATAGAAAACCCCGTCAAACCAGTGGGCATTAATAACTGTTTCTGCAGAATCGGCAATCAATTCACGAGATGGAAGACTGTAACGCATCCCAATATGCCCCATGGCAATCCCATCATCCACACCAATGGTATTAAACTCAAAAGGAATACCGCCAGTCTCACGGATAGCTTCCTTAGCAATATCTGCTAATTCACGCAAGTGCACATGCCCTGGAACAATATCAATATAAGAGTTACAAATAGCAATGAAGGGCTTTTGCATATCCTTGGAAGATTTAACTTACCCAGTCGCATACAAAAGTCCGCGTGCTGGTGCCTTATCAACACCAACTTTGATCATATCACTTCTCATGATGTTACCTTCAATCTATAAAATTTCTTACAACATATGTTACCACTTTGGAAAGTAATGTACAGGAATTTTCAGAATATTCCTGTAATTCCGAAAAGATATCCCCGTCGTATCAAAACTGACAAAACAAAAAGGAAGCCCTAAGACTTCCCAAATGATTGTTTCAAAATTATTCAACACTGAAGAGGTATGGATAAACTGGTTGGTCTCCTTGGAAGATTTCAACTTCGATATCTTCGTGAGCCTCTTCCAATTTTTCCGCAAGTGCTTGAGCTTGTTCCTGATTACCCTCTTCGCCGACATAAATCATAACAATTTCATTGTCTTCGTCAATCATCTTGTCAAAGGTGTCAAGAAGGGCTTGATCCATATCTGGTGTAGACACAAGGATCTTACCATCAACCATACCAAGGATATCATTTTCATGAATCTCAAGACCATCAATAGTTGTATCACGTACCGCCAAGGTCACGCTACCACTTGTTACATCTGAAAGACTAGCTGTCATCGCTTCAACGTTCGCTTCGATACTTTGACTAGGATCAAAAGTAAGCAAACTTGTAAAGCCTTGTGGAACTGTACGTGTTTCAACAACAGCCGCATTGACATCTACCACTTCAGCAGCTGATTGTGCTGCCATAAAGATGTTTTTATTGTTTGGCAAGATGATAACATTCTTAGCATTAACCTGCTCAATAGCCTTAACAATATCTTCTGTTGATGGGTTCATTGTTTGACCACCTGAAATCACATAGTCAACACCTTGTGATTTGAAGATATCTGCAAGTCCATCTCCAGCAACAACTGCAATAAGGGCAAAGTCTTTAGGAGCAGAAGGTGCAGCTTGGATAGCGTCTTCTTTTTGAACTTGTGCATCGTGTTGGTTACGCATGTTGTCAACCTTAACTTTGACAAGAGCCCCATATTTAAGACCTTCTTGCATGACAAGACCTGGATCCTCAGTATGGACGTGAACTTTTACAATTTCATCATCGTTAACAACAAGGAGAGAATCCCCAAGGTTGCTCAAGTAATTTTGGAACTCTTCATAGTCAAAGTCCTTCACATAAGTTGAACCTTGTTTGAGACCAATCATGATTTCCGTACAGTAACCGAAGGTAATGTCTTCTGTGGCAACATGAGCAGCAACTGACTTATGATGTTCTGCATTGATCATCTCTGTCATAGTAGCCGGTGTCGCTTGGAAGTCCTCTGAAGCGATATACTCACCTGTGAGGGCTGACAAGAAACCTTCATAAATGAAGGTCAAACCTTGACCACCTGAGTCTACCACACCAACTTCTTTCAAAACTGGAAGCATCTCTGGTGTCTTAGCCAAAGCAGCTTTGGCTCCATCGAGAGCAGCACGCATAACCTCAACAGCATCATTTGTAGATTCAGCTTTCTTAATCGCTGCTGAAGCTGCACCACGTGATACTGTAAGGATTGTTCCTTCGACAGGTTTCATAACTGCTTTATAAGCAACTTCAACACCTGCTTGGAAGGCATGAGCTAAATCTTGGCCGTCAAGTTCCGTTTTATTCTTGATACTTTGACCAAATCCACGGAACAATTGTGACGTGATAACACCTGAGTTACCACGGGCACCCATCAAAAGACCTTTAGACAAAATCTGACCAACTTCACCAACTGTTGAAGCTGATTGATCTGCAACAGCTTTGGCTCCGTTATCCATAGTCATTCCCATGTTTGTTCCGGTATCTCCATCTGGCACTGGGAAGACATTGAGTGAATTCACATATTCTGCTTGCTTACCTAGACGTGTTGCTGCCGCTTGGACCATCTCCTGAAGCAAGCTTGTAGTAATTTTAGACACTAGTTTTCTCCTACGACTTTAATATTTTGAACGTAAACATTTACTGTTTCAGCCTTGATACCGAGTTGATTCTCAAGATTAAATTTCACACGTTCTTGAATATTTTTTGAAACCTCACTAATCTTAACACCGTAACTCATAACAGTGTAGACATCAACAGTGATACCTGCATCAGTAGATTTCACGACAACTCCTTTTGCGTAGTTTTCCTTTCCAAGAAGTGCTTGAAAATTATCTCGGATAGTACTCTTACTTGCCATACCGACAACGCCAAAAATTTCTGTTGCTGAACCGCCAACTACTGTTGCGATGACATCATCTGACAATTCGATTTGACCATCTTTTGTATTGATTTTTACAGTCATAATTACTACCTCAAAAAGTTTTTATCAGCTTATTTTACCATATTCGAGCCTACTTGTAAAAAATAAGAAGAAGATACCCTTTGAATAAGAGTATCTCCTCAGTATTTATCATTAAAACTTTCTCTTTACGAGATAACGACGGTACATCACGTAAAGGAAGATCGCACGCCATACATTATCAACAACGGTTGCAATCCAGACACCAGCAAGACCCATTCCCAGACTCACCCCAAGGAAATATCCTGAGAAAATTCGGATAATCCACATCCCAATAGTTGTCGCATAGAAAGGCATCTTAGCCTTACCAAGACCCTGCCAAACTGCTGTGTAGACTAGAGTCCCCGAGGTCACAGGATTCCCAAGGAAAGAATAAAGAATAACTACCTGGCTAGCCGCAATAGCTGCTTTATTATCTGTAAAGAGACCTGATAAGCCTTGTCCAAAAAGCAAGATGCTCCCTGAAACTAGAACCATCAAAAAGGTTGAAATCCAATAAGACTCTCGTATAATACGCTTCATCTGAGCCTTATCCCCTCGACCCAAACTATTGGCAACCAAGATAACCGTAGCCGTTGCGACTCCCATACCAGGCATATAGTTAAACTGAATGAGGTTCTCACCAACGGCATTACCACCGACAACAGCTGTACCAAAGGTAACAATAATAGCCACGATGACCACATCTCCAGCACGCATCATCAGTCGCTCACCTGTTGCAGGCAGGGCAATCCCCAACAACTCTCTATTAAAAGGTTTGGTAATTTCAAGCTGCTTCACATCCAGTTTCATCGCTTGCCAGAGTATCACTGTCCCAACCAGACGAGAGAAAACCGTAGCTGTTGCAACCCCAATAATCCCCCAATGTCCCACAAAGATGGCTAAAGAAGATAAAATAGCATTGAGAACATTGGTCAAAAGACTGACGACCATGGAAATACGAGGTCGTCCCTTGGCCCGTAGGATGTTACCAAAAGTAGTCATCAAGGCTAGAAAGACCACCCCTCCACCGACAAGAGCAAGGTAGAGACTACCAGCCCGGGTCACAGATTGCTCAGTACCGAGAAGATTGAGAATGGCTCCACCACCAAAAATGGAAAGTAGACCAAGGACGAGACTGAGTGCAAGAGTAATAAATATGGCATCCCAGGTGTCTCTGTTAGTCGCTTTAACATCACCTTTTCCTAGGCTTCTAGCAATGACACTAGCACTCGAAGCTCCTAGTGCAATGAAGATAGCTTGGTAAATCGTAATGATATTATTGGCTACGGAAACCCCTGATATGGCGACAATACCAACCTGAGCCACTAGGTAAGAATCGACAACCCCCATCAACATTTGTAGAAGGTTTTCGGCCATAGCAGGCAAGGCTATGTTTAGAATTTTCTTTGTTTCTGTCATAATATTCTCTTCTATATTGATAAAAATAGGGCTGATTTCTCAGCTCCTATTTTTTATTCTTATATACCAAGATAGCTTTCAACTGCTTTTTGCATATCAGCTGCCGCAACTACTGTTTTATGGCGAACTTCTGCATGTTCAAGTCCATTTACAGCAGCTGGGATAGCTACACCTGAAAGTTGGTGCAAATCTTCTACTGCTTTAAAATCATCCCCACTATCTTTACCAGTGACAGCTGAAACAGCCACACGTGGGAATTTGTATGGGCTAGCTGTTGAAGCGATAACTGTTGGTGTGTGGTCATCTGTCTTTTGAACGTATGCTTCGTAAACAGCTGAGGCAACTGCTGTATGAGGATCTTCAATATACTTGTCTTCATCATAGACACGTTTGATTTCAGCAGCTGTCTCATCCTCAGTTGCAAAACCTGCTGCAAACAAATCATGAATATCTTTATCTGCATCAGCCAAAGTATACTCACCCTTAGTCACAAGTGCATCCATGAGCTCTTTAGTCTTAGCAGCATCATTACCAAGAAGGTGGAAAATCAAGCGTTCCAAGTTAGAAGATACCAAGATATCCATAGAAGGGCTTGTTGTTACCTTAAAGTCACGTTTCTTATCATAAGTACCCGTTGCGAAGAAGTCTGTAAGGACGTTATTTTCATTAGAGGCACAGATTAATTTGCCAACTGGGACACCAATCTGACGTGCATAATAAGCCGCCAAGATGTTACCAAAGTTTCCTGTTGGTACTGTGAAGTTAACCTTATCTCCGTTTTGGATATGCCCTGCCTTAACCAACTGCGCATAGGCATAGACATAGTAAACCACTTGTGGTACCAAACGACCAATGTTCATTGAGTTAGCTGATGAGAATTGCGTATGATGAGCCAACAATTTCTCACGTAAGTCAACATCGTTAAACATACGTTTCACATCGGTTTGGGCATCATCAAAGTTACCATCAATAGCAATAACGTGGGTGTTAGCTCCTGTTTGAGTGGTCATTTGCAATTCTTGGATTTTTGAAACACCGTCTTTTGGATAAAAGACAATAATTTCAGTTCCTGGAACATCTGCAAAACCAGCCATAGCAGCCTTACCAGTATCACCTGATGTCGCTGTCAAGATAACAATCTTATTATCAACACCTTGCTTTTTAGCTGATGTTGTTAGCAAGTAAGGCAAAATCGAGAGGGCCATATCTTTGAAAGCGATAGTAGAACCATGGAAAAGTTCAAGGTTGTAGTGGTTCTTAAGTTTAACTACTGGTGCAATAGTAGCTGTATCAAACTTGTCGTCATAGGCATTTGTGATACAGTAATCTAATTCCTCTTCCGTAAAATCATCCAAGAAAGCTGACAAGACCAATTTAGCAACTTCTTGGTAAGAAGCGTCTTTCAATTGATCAAAGTCCAAAGCAACCTCAGGTGTTGACAACGGTGTGAACAAGCCACCATCTGTTGCCAAACCTTGAAGAATAGCTTGACTAGCAGTTACTTTATTATTTTCGTCACGTGTTGATTGGTATACAAGTGTCATGGTAAATCCTCTTTTTAGATAGTCTGTGGCTCTATTGTAGCATAGATGTCAGAAAATTTCTAAACGTATTGTGACTTGTGAGAAAATCATTCGGATATCATCCTATTTTCTCCTCTCAAAGACATGAAAAAAATCCGGAATAGCTATTCCGGATGTCATCTTAAAATTTATCTTTGGTGTCATTCTTAGTTGAGAAAGTAATATCTTTTGATTTCCCATCACCACTAAGCGTTACTTTCTTATCTTTTTTAGTCACTTTTAGCTCTTGGCCTTTTTTCACATTGAGACCATCGATATCAGCATCTTTGTTGACAGAAGTAACAGTTATCTTATGTCCTAAACGGCTAATCTTCCCTTTGAAAAGGGTTGTCGTTGTTTCGCCTGTCTTCGAATCATACTTTTGATCACTGTCTTTCGCAGCTTTTTCAAGAGCTTCATCAAGTTCTTTTTCTATGGTTTCCTCACTATAATAGTTTTCAAAGGAATCTCCATAGAAGGCTTTAAATAAATCTCCAAAGGCTGAGAAGGACTTCTGAACCCTCTCACGATAGTCTTTGATATAGGTCTTCTTATCAAAAGTACAGCTAGCCGTCACCTTCGCATTGCTACCCTTTACTTTCATGGTTACAGCAGTATCTGTAAAGTACTTTTCAAGCTCCTTACTATCCAAGTCTGTCAAACTTTCAGACATGCTTGAGCTATACTCTCTACCTAGAGAACTACTCTACCATTTGCCATCAATATTACCTGTCACATAACGGTAAGTCATAAAACCACCGATACATAAGAAGACAAGGACTACTGCTGACAAAACTGAGACTAGGATGGGTTTTTTCTTTTTGGGATCCATTGGTTTTTTAGGAGCCAAATTTGCCATAGCTGCTTGTCCTTCTGGGAAAGCAACCGTAGAAGGTGCAGTTGCTGTTACTACCGGTGTTGTTTCAGTTGGTAGAGGACTAGTACTTGTCTCGACGATTTCTGCCTCAACCTGAATAGGTTCAGTAGTAGCTGTATCTTCAGTTTTAGCCGGTGCTTCATTAACAAACTCTCCAGCTTTCAAAGCATCCGCCATTTCCTGAACACTCGGCTTACGTTCGTTTACCGTTTCAAAATAGTCCAACCATTCTGCTCTTGTTATTTATATTCCCCTTTAATTTCCTTTTTTATTTATTTTTTGTAAAGCTAATGTCACCAAATTCACTATGTGCCTTAATAGTAAAGTCCCCATTGTTAGGCGTATAATCTAATACATCACCTTTTTTAAAAGCATCTGAATCTCCAGCCTTATCCACAGTGATTGTTTGCTCCCAACGGTTTATATCACCCGTAAAAGCAGTCGCTGTGACACGACCGGTTTTGACATCGTAGGTATAACTCTTTGGAAGTTCTTTCTTCACCGTCTCATCAAACTGTTTATAGTAGTCTTTTTCTGACAATGAATAACTTTCAAAAACCTCCGAGAACTCCTCGCCATACTGACCTTTCAATTCAGTAACTCTACTCTGGTAAGCCTGATAAAGACCCTTACGATTGTAAACAAAGCTCACTTTTAAGTGAGACTTATTGTCAGTAATACCCATTGCTGTATTGATATCGGTGATAAGATCTTGACCTTGTGGTAAAGCATTATTAACTTTATTCTTAGTATTAGCAGTATCTTTCAAAGTGGCTAACATTTTCTCACTAAAGGTTGGACTTGTCCAACCGCCCTCAATGCTTGCGGCTCGATAACGGTATCCCATCACGAGACAAACAATCAAAAGTATGGTGAGTATCGCTGCAATCACACCTGATACCATCCCCACAATATTCTTTGAGGTTACTGGCTTCTTTGATTCTTTTACTTGTTGACTAGGATTGAATTGAACACTCACCATCCTATCAGCATTAAACTCTTTAAACTTATTAGTCGCTCTATTCCCTGCTGTAGAAGCCATTGGTGGCCTCAATTCACGAGGCTTGAGAGGATGTGCTGTTTCATCCAAACTAAGCCCTTCTTCTTTTGTCATAGGAATCTCTTTATCTTGCTGTAAGGTTATTATAACAATCCTTAAAGCGTTTTTCTATCTTATTCGGGAAAGTCCTTTATTTTTAATCTGGATAAACACTCTAATATAGAAGGTTTCTAACAAAAAAGTATCCCTTATAGAGCTACCTTTGTCTATCGCTTACCCCTTGTAATCAAAGGCAATTTCGATAATTTCTTTCAATTCTGAAATAAGTGGTTCTTTCGGATTAGCTGTTGTAAATTGGTCTTCATAAGCATGTTCCGCCAAAGTATAGGCAGTGTCTTGAAGAAGTTTCTTAGTGACACCTTGTCCCTTCCAGTCCATGTCAATACCAACGGCAACACCAAATTCGTATACTTTTTTTGCCAAAACTTCAACCAATTCAGCATCTGATTGCTTGTCAGTACCCCATCCCATGAAACGAGCGATATCTGCGTAATCTTTGTCTGCACGGAAGTAGTCATATTTAGGGAACATAGCATGTTTTTGAGGATCGCGAACGTTGTAACGGATAACGTGAGGCATCAAAATCGCATTAGTACGTCCGTGTGGGATGTCAAACATAGGACCAACCTTGTGAGCGAGTGAGTGGTTGATACCAAGGAAGGAGTTGGCAAAGGCCATACCAGCCATTGTTGACACATTATGCATTTTTTCACGTGATTCTTCATCACCAAAGCGGTAAGAATGTTCAAGATTTTCAAAAACAAGTTTAATCGCCTGAAGTGAAAGTCCACGTGTATAGTCACTAGCCATGACTGATACATAAGATTCAATAGCGTGAGTCAAAACGTCCATACCTGTATCTGCTGTAACGCTAGCAGGCACACTCATAACCAAAGCAGGGTCAACGATAGCAATGTCCGGAGTCAAAGCATAATCTGCTAATGGGTACTTGATATGAGTTTCACGGTTCTGTTGCAAAGTTTAAAAA
>DOTL01000062.1 GCA_003521145.1 Streptococcus sp.
CAGTTGACAAAGAGCCAAAAAAATGTTCTAGATTGCATCGAAAACTTAAATCTCAAAAGACTTATTTACGATACATCTTAACTTGAAGGTAAATATCGTTGTAGATTCCTAGCCACTTTTGGCCTAGGTTATTATAGACTTCAAGATTTTTAATGGTTGATTCTGATGGATAAAAGGCTTTATCATCAGTGATACTCTTTGGAAGCAAGGCTTTAGCTGCTTGGTTAGGTGTGGCATAACCAATATATTCAGCATTTTGCACCGCATTTTCCTTTTTAAGCATGAAGTTGATAAAGGCATAGGCTTCTTTTTCATGCTTTACAGTCTTAGGAATCACCAGATTATCAAACCAAAGATTTGAGCCTTCAGATGGGACAACGTAACGTAGGTCCTCATTTTCATCAAGCATCTCACTGGCTTCTCCTGAGAATGTTACTCCAATAGCCGCATCACCTTGAACCATGTAGCCCTTCATCTCGTCACCAACAATAGCCTTGATATTTGGTGTTAGACTATTAAGTTTAGTTTCAGCCAAACGTAATTCAGTCATATTCTTCGTATTCAAGCTATATCCCAGGCTATTGAGTGAGAAGCCAAGGACTTCACGCGCACCATCAACTAGCATAATCTGGTTTTTGTATTCTGGTGACCAAAGATCATCCCAGTGCTGTGGTGCTTTTTTCACCAATTTTGAATTATAAACAATACCTACGGTTCCCCAGAAATACGGGATAGAATAGTCATTGTTAGGGTCAAAACTAAGGCCTTTAAAGCTTGAACCAATCTGATTAAAACCTTTGATTTTAGATTTATCTAACTTCACCAAAAGGTCTTCCTTAACCATTTTATCAATGGTATAGTCTGACGGCACAGCGATATCGTAGGTTGTTCCGCCCTGCTCAATCTTGGTATACATGGCTTCATTGGAATCAAAGGTTTCATACTGAACCTTGATGCCTGTTTCTTTTGTAAACTTGGTCAGGAGGTCTGGGTCAATATAATCACCCCAGTTATATATAACTAATTTGTCTGACACATTTCCTGTACGACTCTGCATGTAGGCAGAGATTCCCCAAAGGAAGAAAATAATGACTAAGATACCTGTCAGAAATTGATAGAGTCTACGCATCCTGCTCCTCCTTCTCCTTCTCCTTCTCCTTCTCCTTCGTAATCGTATAGTAACCTATCGCTAAAAAAATAGAAAATAGGAAAACAACGGTTGACAAGGCATTGATTTCCAGAGAAATCCCCTTACGTGCACGTGAGTAAATTTCCACAGCAAGTGTTGAAAAACCATTCCCCGTTACAAAGAAGGTTACTGCAAAGTCATCCAACGAATAGGTAAAGGCCATGAAATAACCAGCAATAATACCAGATGTCAAGTATGGCAACATAACCTCACGTAACATCTGCCATTGAGTGGCACCTAGGTCATATGCCGCATTCACCATATCTCGATTCATTTCCTTGAGACGTGGCAACACCATAAGAACCACGATTGGGATTGAAAAGGCAATGTGACTCAATAAGACAGATACAAAGCCTAGTTGGAAACCAATCAAGGTGAAGAGAATCAAGAAACTTGCACCAATCATGACGTCCGGTGCAACCATGAGCACGTTATTTAGAGATAAAATTCCAGTCTGTTGCTTCTGTTTACTCTCATAGATAAAGATAGACCCAAAGGTACCAATAATCGTTGCCAAGAAAGCGCTAAGGAAAGCTAAAAAGAAGGTTTGAGCCAGGATTAACATAAGCCGGCTATCTGAAAACATGCTCTGGTAGTTATCCAGAGTAAAGCCTGTGAAACTATTCATATCGCCACCACTATTGAAAGAATAAGCGATTAAATAGAAGATTGGCAGATAGAGGATAACAAAGACAAAAGCTAAATAGGGATTTGCAAATTTTTTCATTGACGTCTCTCCTTTGTTAACCACATTGTCGCAATCATAGCAGCAATAAGAACAACACCAATGGTTGCCCCCATTCCCCAGTTTTGTGTCGTGAGGAAGTGCTGTTCGATAGCTGTCCCTAGGGTAATCACTCGGTTACCACCTATCAAGCGTGTCAGCATAAAGAGGCTGAGACTAGGAATAAAGACCGACTGGACACCCGAGCGTACCCCATTAAGCGATAAGGGAAAAATAACCTTGGTAAAGGTCTGCCAATCATTGGCTCCCAAATCTTTACTTGCATTCACAATATTTTTATCCAAATCATCCAGTGAATTGAAAATCGGTAGAATCATGAAGGGAATTTCAATGTAGCTAGCTACGAAAATAAAGGAGAAATCCGTAAAGAGAATTTGAATGGGTGCAATCCCAAAGAAACCAAGAAAGGCATTGATACCTCCTTGTTGGCCAAAAATTCCCATAAAAGCATAGGCTTTCAGAAGGAGATTGACCCAGGTTGGCAAAATAACCAACATCAACCAAAGTTGCTTATGCTTCAGTCTGGTTAAAAGATATGCCGTCGGATAAGAGATGAGAAGCGTTACCAGAGTAATGATGGCTGCATAAAGAACCGAGTTAAAACTCATCCATAAATAAGTCCAACTGGAAAAGAAGGTGCCATAATTATCCAATGTAAAGTTGCCACTAATATCAAAGAAAGACTGATAGAGTAGCATGAGCACTGGAGCAACTACGAAGAGTAGGAGCCAAAGGAGATAAGGTACCGAGAAGAGGCTAGCTGTTTTCTTCATAGCGCTCCTCCTCAATGGCATTAATCAAGCCATCTTCATGATCCTCCACTTCCACATATTCTTCAATACGCGCATCGAATTCTTCTTCTGTCTCATTAAGACGCATGATATGGATATCCTCAGGCGTAAAATCAAGACCGATAATCTCACCCTCAATCGCCTTACGGGTTGAGTGAATCATCCATTCATTACCAAGATTGTCATTGGCGATGATTTCATAGTGGACCCCACGGAAGAGCTGCGTTTCCACGCGAACTTGCAGTTTACCTTCTTCAGGGAGTGTAATCTGTAAATCCTCAGGGCGAATAACCACTTCGACAGGTTCATTAGGACGCATCCCCCCATCAACCGATTCAAAACGTTTTCCATTGAACTCAACCAAATAGTCCTCAATCATAACGCCTGGAAGGATATTGGATTCACCAATAAAGGTTGCAACAAAGTGGTTGATAGGTTCGTCATAGATATCAACCGGAGTTCCTGATTGAACAATTTCACCATCATTCATAACAAAAATCCAATCCGACATGGCCAAGGCTTCTTCTTGGTCATGGGTAACAAAGACAAAAGTAATCCCTAGACGTTGCTGCAATTCACGCAACTCGTATTGCATTTCAGTACGTAGTTTCAAATCCAGTGCTGACAAGGGCTCATCCAAAAGGACTACACGTGGTTGGTTAATAATCGCACGGGCAATGGCCACACGTTGAAGTTGACCACCTGATAATTTTTGAATTGAGCGTTTTTGATAACCATTGAGTTGAACCATCTTTAAGGCTTCTTCTACACGCTCTTCGATTTCCTTTTTAGGCACCTTTTTCAATTTAAGGGCAAAAGCCACATTGTCAAAGACATTCATATGTGGAAAGAGGGCATAAGATTGGAAAACGGTGTGGACATCCCTTTTATTGATAGGAATATCATTGATACGCTTTCCGTCCAAAAGAATGTCACCACTGGTCGCATCTAGGAGACCTGCAATGATATTCAAAATCGTTGATTTACCAGAACCAGAAGCCCCAAGAAGGGTATAGAACTTACCTTCTTCTAGTTCAAAGTTGATGTTTTTTAAAACTTTTGTGCCACTGTCTTCAAAAACTTTTGAGACGTTTCGAAAGGCAATAATCGGATTAGTCAATTGTTATAAATCCTCCATGGATAGCAAATATAGGATAGGGTTTTATTAGTTTTATTAGTTTTATTAGTTTAATTTGTCACCAATGATACGTACTTCAGGCTCTAGTGTAACACCTGAATTTTCCTTAACCTTGGCGATAACATCTGCAATAAGGTCTTCATAATCTTTAGCTGTTCCGTTATCAACATTGACCATAAAACCAGCATGCTTAGTTGATACCTCAACACCGCCGATACGATGTCCTTTGAGGTTAGCTTCCATAATCAGCTGACCTGCAAAGTGACCTGGTGGACGTTTAAAGACCGAACCACATGACGGGTATTCAAGAGGTTGTTTAAGCTCTCGCAAATGATTAAGACGGTTCATTTCATTCTTGATTTGCTCGTAGTCTCCTGGTTCGAGGTTAAATTTAGCTGAAATAACCACTTCTCCTGTTTCTTGGAGCACTGAACGACGATAACCAAAGCGCATATCTCTTGCGTCAATCGTATGAATATCGCCGTCTTTTGTAAGGACCTGAGCAGAAACCAAGATATGGGCAATCTCGCCACCATAGGCACCGGCATTCATAAAGACGGCACCACCAACACTACCTGGAATCCCCGCTGCAAATTCAAAACCAGTCAAACTATGGAATCGAGCTACCTTGGTTGTCGCAATCAAGGTAGCTCCCGCTTCAGATTCAATTTGATAACCATTAACAGCGATACCATTGAGCCTGTCAAACATAATCACAAAACCTCTGATACCACCGTCACGGACAATCAAATTACTGGCATTACCAAGCACCATCCAAGGAATGTCATGCTTATTAGCAAATTTGACAATACGAGAGAGTTCATAGCGGTTACGTGGAAAAGCCAAATAATCCGCTGGACCACCAACCTTGGTATATGTATAACGTTTTAAGGGTTCATCGAAACGGATATCAATCCCCACTAAATCTTCTTTAAGTTCATCTAACATGTTATTTTCCATACTTTTCTATACATTGATTTCTTTGTAGGTATGGTGATAGACTTCCCCTTATTACTATCACTACCTAAAAATGAGTGAGTATTTTCCCTAAAAATTAAAAGAAAAATACAGCAAAAAGCCAAGTTTAATTATAGCAAAAATTCCCCATCCTGACGATAAGGAATTTCACGCAAAGCTAGTCCATAAGATCCAATTTATGGACATCACTAGTGTTTAATTGACTCAAATAATTTTTGTAGGCTTGACCAGTTTTAGGGTCAACCAAATCATCTGCTATCTCTACTAAGGGCACCAAAACAAAAGCTCTCTGACTCATATATGGGTGGGGCACTTTAAGGTGCTCAGTCTCCCAGATTTCTTGCCCATATAGAAGAATATCTATATCTACTGTCCGAGGCCCCCAATTCTCATGACGAACGCGATCAAGGTCTTTTTCAATCTGCTGACATGACCTTAGTAAGGTTTCAGCTGGCAACTGAGTCTCTAAGGCCAAGGCAATGTTCAAAAAATCAGCCTGTTCTGTCAGTCCCCAAGCAGCCGTTTCATAATAGGAAGACACTGCTTTAACCTCTGTCTCAGGCAAGTGATCCAAGGACTCCACAGCTTTTTGGATATAGTCCTGACGGTCTCCCATATTAGATCCCAAACTCAAATAAACTCTAGTCATCGGCCACGCTCCAATTCAATACCAACACTCTTATAATGTCCATTGATTGGTGGATTTTCCTTGGTAATTCGTATATTGATTGTTTGAATAGGTGAAAATTTTTCAAATAAGTCCTCACAAATCGCTCCAGCCAAGCGTTCAATCAAAATATACTTTTTATCTTCCACTTGTTTTTGCACGGCTTCAAAAACCAATCCATAGTGAACCGTATCTTCTAGATTGTCACTCTGTGAGGCCTTAGTTAAATCAACAGTCAATTCCAAATCTACCACAAAAATTTGTCCCAGGGTCTGTTCCTCAGCAAAAGCCCCGTGATAGCCATAAAAACGGCAACCATTTAAAATAATTTTATCCATAGTTTCTCCTTAAGACGACTATAACTTTTCTTTATTCTAGCACAAAAAAGTTGAAAAGTTGGGCTCTAATTAGTATGATATTTTAGACAAATCTGAAGTTATTGTTTTTCGGCCATACAATCGATTGCGTAATTCTTCTGATTTGGTAAAATAAAGGCACAGAAGTTTAAAAACTCCCTGATATCTAAACCAAGACTATGTCAACTAATAAGGAAAAAACTATGACAAATCAAACTGCAATGCAATACTTTGAATGGTATCTCCCAAGTGACGGCCAGCATTGGAACAACTTAGCTGAAGATGCCCAACATCTAGCAGACCTTGGCATCAGCCATGTTTGGATGCCACCTGCTTTCAAAGCTACTAACAAAGATGATGTTGGTTACGGAGTCTATGACCTCTTTGACCTTGGGGAATTCGACCAAAAAGGAACCATACGCACCAAATATGGTCTCAAGGAAGAATACCTTAATGCCATCAACCAACTCAAAAATGTTGGTATTATCCCTATGGCCGATGTTGTGCTCAACCACAAGGCAGCCGCGGATAAACTTGAAACCTTTTATGTGGTAGAAGTTGACCCTGAGGACCGTACCAAAGTAATCAGCGAACCATTTGAAATCGAGGGTTGGACTCATTTCACTTTTGACGGACGTCAGAAAGCTTACAACGACTTTGAATGGCACTGGTACCACTTTAATGGGATTGACTTCGATGCCAAAAGAAATAAAAAAGGTATCTATCTTATCCAAGGTGACAACAAAGGTTGGGCAGACAACGACTTGGTTGACAACGAAAATGGTAACTTCGACTACCTTATGTATGCTAACCTAGACTATAAACACCCTGAAGTTATTGAAAACATTTACGAATGGGCAGATTGGTTCCTTGAAACAACAGGCGTACAAGGCTTCCGCATGGATGCTATTAAGCACATTGATTCTTTCTTTATGCGTAATTTTATTCGAGACGTTAAAGAAAAACAAGGTCAGGATTTCTACGTCTTTGGTGAATTTTGGAGTGGTAACGAAGAGGATAACAATACCTATCTTGAAAATATTGAAAAACGTTTTGACCTCGTTGATGTTTCCCTTCACTACAATCTACACAACGCTAGCACAGCTGGAGCTGATTATGATTTAACAACAATTTTCGATCATTCTTTGGTCAAAAATCATCCTGAACATGCCGTGACCTTCGTAGACAACCACGACACTCAACTCGGACAATCTCTAGAATCCACTGTTGAAGAATGGTTTAAACTAGCCGCTTACGCTCTCATCCTTCTCCGTGAAAGCGGTCTTCCTTGCCTATTTTATGGTGACTACTATGGTATTGAGGGTGAATTTGCCCAAGAAAATTTCCAAGAGAGCCTAGATACATTGCTCTACGCTCGTAAAGACCTAGCTTACGGAGAGCAAACAGACTACTTTGATGATCCAAACTGTATCGGGTGGACACGCTCTGGCAACGAAGGTGGAGCTCCATTAGCTGTAACAATTTCTAATGATGCTGCTAACAGCAAGTCTATGGAATTTGGTAGTGATTGGGCCGGACAAACCTTCTACGACATTCTTGGAAACTGCCCTGATACTGTAATCATTGACGAAGACGGATGGGGAGACTTCCCGGTTGCTGGAAAATCTGTCAGCGTTTGGACAATTCAAGAATAAGCAAAAAGCCCCTATCTGAAC
>DOTL01000061.1 GCA_003521145.1 Streptococcus sp.
ATTTCAACTTGAAATTTGGGAAATATTTAAAAATAGAAAATCACTAGAAAATTCTGGTTTTAATTTGCTTAAGCCTTGATATTATGGTAGTATATAGGTGTAAAAAATTTTAACTCATAAGGAGAGTATTGTAATGTCAATTATTACTGATGTTTACGCACGCGAAGTCCTTGACTCACGCGGTAACCCAACACTTGAAGTAGAAGTTTACACTGAATCTGGTGCATTCGGTCGCGGTATGGTTCCTTCAGGAGCTTCAACTGGTGAACACGAAGCAGTAGAACTTCGTGATGGTGACAAAGCTCGTTACGGTGGTCTTGGTACTCAAAAAGCAGTTGATAACGTAAACAACGTTATTGCTGATCACATCATCGGATTCGACGTACGTGATCAACAAGGTATTGACCGCGCAATGATCGCTCTTGACGGTACTCCAAACAAAGGTAAACTTGGTGCCAACGCTATTCTTGGTGTGTCTATCGCTGTAGCACGCGCAGCTGCTGACTACCTTGAAGTTCCACTTTACAGCTACCTTGGCGGATTCAACACTAAAGTTCTTCCAACTCCAATGATGAACATCATCAATGGTGGTTCTCACTCAGACGCTCCAATCGCTTTCCAAGAATTCATGATTGTACCTGCTGGTGCACCAACATTCAAAGAAGCTCTTCGTTGGGGTGCTGAAATCTTCCACGCACTTAAGAAAATCCTTAAAGAACGTGGACTTGAAACAGCCGTAGGTGACGAAGGTGGTTTCGCACCTCGTTTCGATGGAACTGAAGATGGTGTTGAAACTATCATCAAAGCTATCGAAGCAGCTGGATATGTACCAGGTAAAGACGTATTTATCGGATTTGACTGTGCATCATCTGAATTCTACGATGCAGAACGTAAAGTTTACGACTACACTAAATTTGAAGGTGAAGGCGCTGCTGTTCGTACTGCTGCAGAACAAATCGACTACCTTGAAGAATTGGTTAACAAATATCCAATCATCACTATCGAAGATGGTATGGACGAAAACGACTGGGACGGTTGGAAAGCTCTTACTGAGCGTCTTGGTGGTAAAGTTCAATTGGTTGGTGACGACTTCTTCGTAACTAACACAGCTTACCTTGAAAAAGGTATTGCAGAACACGCTGCTAACTCAATCCTTATCAAAGTTAACCAAATCGGTACTTTGACTGAAACTTTCGATGCTATCGAAATGGCGAAAGAAGCTGGATACACAGCAGTAGTATCACACCGTTCAGGTGAAACTGAAGATTCAACAATCGCTGATATCGCAGTTGCAACTAACGCTGGTCAAATCAAGACAGGTTCATTGTCACGTACTGACCGTATCGCTAAATACAACCAATTGCTTCGTATCGAAGACCAACTTGGTGAAGTTGCAGAATACCGTGGTTTGAAATCATTCTACAACTTGAAAAAATAATTCTATAGCCATATAGAATAGAGAGAGGTTCCTTAGGAATCTCTTTTTTGTGTTTCTAAAGAATCGTTGATTGTGTTATGCAGTGTCTCTAAATAGTAGCTCAAAACATAAAAAAAGTCCCCTCAATCAATAGGATTGAGGGGATCGCGTCTTAGAATAGACTTTTAATCTTGTCTAAAGCTCCACTAACCATTTCGTTGCCTGAAACAAGAGATTTAGCTTGGTCGAAGTATTCGCCCAAATCATCTTTATTGTCATCGACAAATTTTTAGCAGCTTCGAAATCTTTCTTTTCGATCATGTCTTTTACTTGGTGAAATAGGTCCATTGGATTCATATCTGTTCTCCTTTATAAGTTTTCTTACAAACTCTATTTAATCACGCCTATAGTAAACTAGCAAGAAATATGTTTGAGGCGAGTGTTATGAGGAATATGATTTTCCAGTTAAGTACGATTGAGACTTTTCTTATCTAAAAAGACAGTCCAAACAGGACTGCCTTTAGGGGTTATTGTTGTTCCGTTGAAGAGCTACTTAGCTCTGATTCACTTGAACTTGAGCTCGATTCAGATTCTACAGGATGTAGTTCCTTGTAAGATGGGGTCTTGAATAGATCAGCTGTTGATTTATTGCCCCTTTGTTTGTAGAGGCTGGTTGATTTATCTTTCAGCTTTTTATTGATTTCTTTTAGTTGATCCATCTGTTTAGTGTAGGAAATCTTGCTAGAATCAACATGCTTCAAACCGTTTGGCGTATAGAAACGAAGAAGGTCACCTGTTTGAACAGCGTCACTCATCGAAAGCTGAGTTGCTACTGCCTTACGAATGGCTTCGTTATCTTTTTTAGTTGTCTCATCAGGGTTGGTAATTTCTTCCCCTGTTTGAGTGTTATAAAGTCGACCAGAGTAGCTGGTGTATTGAGGAGTAACATATTGACCTGAGGTTCTAAATGCGACGGTTTGCTTATTATCGGGAGATAGGAGGTCTTGTCCCATCTGGATATAAGAGCTAGTGTCAACGCCAAGAACGTGAAGGAGAGTTGGAAGGGCATCAACCTCACCACCAAAGGTGTTAGAGATACCACCACTAGTATAGCCTGGAATATGAATCATGTAAGGAACACGTTGAAGCATGGCTTTATCATAGTTTGACCAAGTTTCAGGGTTCTTACCGAGAAGTTCAGCAAGATTGCTACTTCGTGTATCAGAGATACCATAGTGGTCACCGTACATGACAATAATCGAGTTATCGTAAAGACCGGTTTCCTTGAGGTAATCAAAGAAGTCTTTGATTGCTGAGTCAAGATAGTTAGCTGTTGCAAAATATCCGTTGACTGTTTCGTCTTTTGTTTCGGCAAGTGGGAAACCTTGTTCCTTTTCATCGCCTGAGAGAGAAGTATATGGATAGTGGTTAGATACTGTAAGGTATTTAACGTAGAAAGGTTGTTGCATTTGTTCCAGATATTTGATGGAACCTGGGAACATGTACTTGTCATTTAGACCATACTGGAAGGAGTTTTCATCAGTTTTTTCAGTGAAGGCTGATGAGTCAAAGAAGTAGTTATACCCCCATTGTTTATAGGTATTATTACGATTCCAGAAGGATCCAGTGTTTCCGTGGAAAACAGCTGATGTATAGTCACCTGTTTGAGCTAGGATAGATGGTGCCGCATAGACGGTATTGGTACCGCCATAGTTTACCATGTATGAGCCTGTGCTTAGTCCAAAGAGAGACGTTTCCATCAAGGTTTCAGCATCAGAAGTTTTCCCTGATTTTACTTGGTGGAAGAAGTTTGAAAAGGCTAGCGTTTCGTTTGAGTGGTAGATGAAATTGATGAATGGTGTAACTTCATAGGATTGACCGTCTACTTGGAGCTTGTAGTCAATGAGGAACTGTTGGAAGCTTTCCAGGTGAATAACGATGACGTTTCTTCCTTTAGCAATTCCGTAATACTTAGGGTCAGGTGCCGCATAGTGCTCTTTAACGTAAGACTCAACCTTTTTCATGTCCTCAGCTGTTGCAGATGACCGAGCCTGTGAAGCTTGATAAGTTAAGTTACCAGAATAGGCTGTGAAGAAGGGAAGCCCCATAGCACGAACAATATAGTTATTTGAGAAACCACGTGTCAACAACTCGCCACGGTTAACTTCCGCTAAGAAGAGGTTAACTGAGAGTAGGAGTGTTGATAGTGCAGTAACTGCGAAACTAGCTCGTTTATTAAATGGCTTGCTGTCCATTTTAAGCTTTTTCCTGAAACCAGCATAGATGAAGAAAGGAACATCAATCAGGTAGAAGATATAACTTGGCTCAAGAAGGTTCTTGGCTGAGTCTCCTAGTCCTGCTGCCGAACTAGAACTTGCTAGGATGGTATTTACAGTGATGAAGTCTGTAAACTCTCCAAAGTAAATCACATTAGCAATAAGTAAGAGGTTAAGGATGACATAGATAGCAATGGTAATACTATAAAAGAAACGTCGTTTCTTGAAGTATAGTCCTAAACCTAGAAGCATTAATCCTAGTGGAATAGGGTTGATCAGCGAAAGCATAACCTGATATCTGCTTTCCAACTCAAGATTAATGTTGACGTAATAAGCGAATATGGTTTTTAGCCAGTAAAAGAAGAGTAACAAGAGGATAAATCCAAGTCTTGATGAAACTCCTTTCCAAAAGGCTTCACTAATTTTTTTCAAAGTAATACTTCCTTTGATTCTATATTATCTTAATCATTATACCAAATAAGATAATGACTCTCAAAATTTTACTGCCATTAAGTGTGATATTCCTTGACATATAATTGATAAAATCTAGTTACGAAAAAGAAATAATAGCATTTTTTTGGTATAATAGTAACATGAGTGTATTGACGGTAAGTCCCTTTGCGGAGAAAAAAATCAAACAAGGAAAACAGCTTCTTTTAGCGGAAAATTTCCCAAATATCACTGAAAATAATCAGTTGGTTTACCTTTATAGTCAGTCCAAAGAATTTTTAGGAACGGGCTATTTGTCAAGTCAAAATAAGGGGATAGGATGGTTTCTGTCCCCTAAAAAACAAAAATTGACAGTGACTTATTTTCAAAGACTTTTTGAAAGGGCTAAGGTCAAACGTCAATCCTATTATGATAATGAGTTGACGACAGTTTTTCGTCTTTTCAACCAAGATGGTGACGATTTTGGTGGTCTCACAATTGATTTATATGGGGATTATGCCCTCTTTTCATGGTACAATGCCTTTGTTTATTCCTTGAAAGATGTTATTGTAGAGGCTTTCCAATTGGTCTTTCCTGAGGTCTTGGGAGGCTATGAGAAAATCCGCTTTAAGGGTCTTGATTTCGAATCAGACCATCTTTTTGGGCAAGAGGCGGCTGATACCCTCACCATTTTAGAAAATGGGGTAACTTATGAAGTTTTCCTCAATGATGGGCTAATGACGGGGATTTTCCTTGATCAGCATGAAGTGCGTGATGGTTTAGTTAATGGTTTAGCTTTGGGAAAAACAGTTTTGAATATGTTCTCCTATACGGCAGCTTTTTCAGTGGCTGCAGCTATGGGGGGAGCGGTTGAAACGACATCGGTTGATTTGGCTAAGCGTTCACGTGAATTATCGAAGGCTCATTTTGAAGCTAATGGCTTCAGTATGGAAAATCATTGCTTAGTCGTGATGGATGTCTTCGATTATTTCAAATATGCAAAGAAAAAAGGCTTATCTTATGACCTTATCGTGATTGATCCGCCAAGCTTTGCTCGAAATAAGAAACGCACTTTCTCAGCAAATAAGGATTACCACAAGTTAATTGCACAGAGTCTAGATATTTTATCAGAGAATGGGACAATCATCGCAAGCACCAATGCTGCTAATATGACAGTACAACAGTTTAAGAAACAACTACGTAAGGGCTTGGGGGATGTTTCAGCGGACTTCGTTAACCTGCAACAATTACCAGCGGATTTTACCGTCAATCCTAATGATCCAACATCAAATTATTTGAAAGTATACACAATAAAGGTAAATAAATGAAAATTGTAGTTCCGATTATGCCAACTAGTTTAGAGGAGGCACAAGCGCTTGAACTGTCTCGTTTTGAGGGGGCAGACATTATTGAATGGCGTGCAGATTTTTTAGATAAGGATAGTATCTTAACGGTTGCTCCGGCTATTTTCGAGAAATTCGCGGGCTTTGAGATTGTCTTTACCATCCGTACAACGCGTGAGGGTGGTAGGATTGAGTTAACGGATGCGGAATATGTCGCACTGATAAAGGATGTAGCTGCGATTTATTCGCCAGATTATATTGATTTTGAGTATTTCACACGTAAGGCTGCCTTTGATCAAATGATGGAATTTTCAAACTTGGTTTTGTCTTATCATAACTTTGAGGAGACACCTGAAAACCTTATGGAACTTTTGTCTGAGATGGCAAACTTGACACCACGAGTGGTTAAGGTGGCAGTTATGCCTAAGCATGAGCAGGATGTTCTTGACCTTATGAACTTCACACGTGGCTTTAAGGCCTTTAATCCTGAGCAGGAGTTTGTGACCATGTCAATGGGCAAACTAGGTCGTTTGTCACGTTTTGCGGGCGACTTGATAGGGTCATCATGGACCTTTGCCAGTCTTGATAATGCCAGTGCTCCAGGACAAATTAGTTTAGCAGACATGCGCAGAATCAGGGAGGTTTTGGATGCAGATTGATGGACACACACGCTTAGCAGCTGTTGTCGCCAATCCAATCAAGCATTCGATTTCGCCATTCATTCATAATTCGGCCTTTGAGAAGACACAAGTTAATGGTGTTTATGTGGCCTGGGAGATTCCGGAGTCAGACCTAGCCGAGACAGTTGAAAATATTAGACGTTACGACATGTTCGGTATCAATTTGTCCATGCCATATAAGGAAGCAGTTATTCCTTTTTTGGATGAGATTAGTCCTGCAGCTCAACTGATTGGTGCCGTCAATACCGTTGTTAATTGTGATGGACGTTTGATTGGTCATAATACAGATGGTTTTGGATTTTTTGCTAGTTTAAAGAACTTTAGCCCTAAGAATGCTCGTATGATGATTTTGGGTGCCGGTGGTGCGGCTAAAGCTATTGTGACGCAGGCAGTTCTTGATGGTGCCAAAAAAGTAAGTGTCTATGTTCGGCCTCAGTCATTGGATAAGGCAAAAGAGAGCTTTGAGTCCTTACTTGAACAGACAACTTGTCACCTGGAATTTCATGCGTTAAATGATGTTGAGTATTTTCAAGAGGAACTAGGCCAGGCTGATTTATTGGTGAATGCGACGAGTGTAGGTATGGATGGCGCATCCTTGCCTATTCCTACAAATACAAAATTTCCTAAGGGACTCTTAGTTGCTGATATCATTTATCAGCCTTTTGCAACACCTTTCTTGGCTTTGGCAAGAAAGCAGGGAATCGAGGCTGTGAATGGACTTGGCATGTTGCTTCATCAGGCAGCAGGTGCCTTTAAATTGTGGACAGGAAAGGACATGCCAACAGACGCCATTTGGCAGGAATTAGAAAATATTTACAATAGCTAGAAGGGACGACTATGAAACTAGAGGTAAATTTAACACATAACCCTTATGACATTATTATTGAAAAAGGAGCCCTTAAGACTGTAGGTCAATGGGTGAAGTCACTTTGGGAACCACAAAAGATTGCACTTATCACGGATAATCATGTGGGAGCTCTATATGCAGAAAAAGTTAAGCTTAGCTTGGAGCATGAAGGTTTTGAGGTAGTTGTTTTTGATTTCCTAGAAGGTGAAGCAAGTAAAAATCTTAAAACTGTTAATAAGGCTTATGAGTTTTTGATTAAGAATGGCATGACTCGTAGTGATGGGATTCTTGCTCTTGGTGGTGGTGTTGTTGGCGACTTGGCAGGCTTTATCGCTTCGACCTATATGCGTGGCATTCACTTCGTTCAGGTTCCAACCAGTCTAACTGCCCAAGTGGATTCATCTATTGGTGGTAAGACAGGTGTGAACACACCATTTGCTAAAAATATCGTGGGAACTTTTGCTCAGCCTGATGGTGTCTTGATTGACCCTAATGTCCTTGAGACACTTGGTAAACGTGAATTGATTGAAGGTATGGGTGAGGTTGTCAAATACGGTTTGATTGACGATCCTGAGCTTTGGCACTTGCTTGAAAGCATTGATGGTTCAGTTCACAGTATCCTAGAAAACTCAGAAACCATCATTTATCGTTCATGTAATGTTAAGCGTAAAATTGTGGTTGAAGATGAGTTTGAAGGTGGCGTCCGTATGTACCTAAACTTTGGTCATACGATTGGGCATGCCGTTGAACAAACAGCTGGTTACGGTAAAGTCATGCACGGTGAAGCGGTAGCTATCGGAATGGTTCAGATTTCACGAGTTGCTGAGGAAAAAGGTCTGATGCCTAAGGGTATCAGACCTCAAATTGCTGAGATGTGTGTCAAATTTGGCTTGCCAGTAGACTATGAGCCATGGCGTGTTGAGGAGCTTTATACAGCCCTCACACATGACAAAAAAGCTCGTGGTAATAGCATTAAGACAGTTATCGTTCCAGAGATTGGTAAGGCAGCTATCAATCAAATTCCTTTAGTTGAAATGAAAGAGTACTTGGAGAAATAAATGAGATATTTAACAGCAGGTGAGTCTCACGGCCCACGTTTAACAGCAATTATCGAAGGTGTTCCAGCAGGTCTTCCCTTGACGGCTGAAGATATCAATGGTGATTTGAAACGCCGCCAAGGTGGCTATGGTCGTGGTGGCCGTATGAAAATCGAGTCTGATAAGGTTGAAATCACTTCTGGTGTTCGTCATGGGAAAACAACAGGGGCTCCAATCACCCTTCATGTTATCAATAAGGACCATCAAAAATGGTTGGACATCATGGCTGTGGAAGATATTGAAGACCGTTTGAAAACCAAACGTAAAATCACTCACCCACGTCCAGGACATGCTGACTTGGTTGGTGGTATGAAATACCGTTTCGACGATTTGCGTAACTCTTTGGAGCGTTCTAGTGCGCGTGAAACAACTATGCGTGTGGCAGTAGGTGCTGTCGCTAAACGTATCTTGGCTGAGCTCGATATTGAAATTGTTAATCATGTGGTTGTCTTTGGTGGTAAGGAAATTGACGTGCCTGAGAATTTGACGGTAGCTCAAATCAAGGAATTGGCTCAACAATCAGAGATTTCAGTCGTTAACCCAGAACGTGAACAAGAAATTAAAGATTATATTGACCAAATCAAAAAAGAAGGTGACACAATCGGTGGTATAGTTGAAACTGTCGTTGGCGGCGTCCCTGTTGGTCTTGGCTCTTATGTGCAATGGGATACCAAACTTGATGCTAAGATTGCTCAAGCAGTTGTTTCTATCAATGCTTTTAAGGGTGTGGAATTTGGTCTTGGTTTCAAGGATGGCTACCTCAAGGGCTCTCAAGTGATGGACGAGATTCTCTGGAATGAAGAGGATGGCTATACGCGTCGCACTAACAACCTTGGTGGTTTTGAAGGTGGTATGACCAACGGGCAACCAATTGTGGTACGTGGGGTTATGAAACCCATTCCAACCCTTTACAAGCCATTGATGTCAGTAGATATCGAAACACACGAACCTTACAAGGCAACAGTTGAGCGCTCAGATCCAACGGCCTTGCCTGCAGCGGGTTTCGTTATGGAATCCGTAGTTGCTACAGTCGTAGCCAATGAAATCTTGGACAAATTCTCTTCTGACAACATGGAAGAATTGAAAGAAGCGGTAGCACGTCACCGTGACTATGTGAAAAACTTTTAAGCAGCATCAGACAATAGATGGGAGTAGTAATGAGTAAGAAAACTATTTATATTGCAGGATTGGGCTTGATTGGTGGCTCCTTGGCCTTAGGGATTAAAAGAGACCACCCTGATTATGAGATTCTTGGATATAATCGTTCTGACTATTCCCGAAATATTGCGCTTGAGCGTGGTATCGTTGACCGTGCAACAAGTGATTTCAAAGAGTTTGTCCCACTTGCTGATGTGATTATCTTGGCTGTGCCTATAAAGCAAACGATAGCCTACTTGAAGGAGTTGGCTGACTTAGAGCTTAAGGATAATGTTATTATCACAGACGCAGGGTCTACTAAATTGGATATCGTTGAGGCAGGTGAACGTTACCTAATAGGTAAAAATGTTCAGTTTGTAGGTTCTCACCCTATGGCTGGTTCCCATAAATCAGGGGCTATTGCGGCCGATGTGACACTTTTCGAAAATGCCTATTATATTTTCACACCGACAAGTCTGACAAGAGAGACAACTACCCCTGAGCTTAAGGACATCTTATCAGGGCTTAAGTCACGATTTGTGGAGATTGATGCGGCTGAACACGACCGTGTAACCAGTCAAATCAGTCATTTTCCCCACCTGTTGGCATCAGGTCTTATGGAGCAGGCTGCCGACTATGCGCAGGCTCACGAGATGACCAATCACTTTGCGGCTGGGGGCTTCCGAGATATGACCCGTATTGCAGAAAGTGAACCTGGCATGTGGGCTTCCATTCTCATGACTAATGGACCAGCTGTTTTGAATCGTATTGAAGATTTCAAAAAACGATTGGACCATGTGGCTGATTTGATTAAGGCTGAAGATGAGAATGCTATTTGGGAGTTCTTTGACAACGGTCGTAAGAAGCGTAAAGAGATGGAAATCCACAAAAAGGGTGGTGTGGAAAGTGCCTTCGATATTTTCGTGGATGTGCCTGACCGAGAGGACGTCATCCTTAGCATTATGGAATTGCTACGAGGAACGTCTTTGGTTAACCTTCGTATTAATGAGGAAAATCGTGAGGACATTCACGGTATCCTCCAAATTACTTTTAAAAATGAAAAAGATCGCACACATGCTAAGACTGTTATTGAAGCCAATACAGACTATCATGTGGTGATCGCCTAGGAGAATAAAATGACAAATATTTACGATTTAGCAAATGAGTTGGAACGTGGCATTCGTGCCCTTCCTGAGTACAAAACTTTGGTAGAGAAAAAAGAAGCTATCGCAGCTGATGCTGAGGCTAGTGCTCTTTTCAAAGAGTTCACTGATTTCCAAGAGGATTTCTATGCTAAAATGCAAGCTGGAACAATGCCAACAGCAGAAGAACAAGCAGCTGTTCAAGAATTGGGTCAAAAAGTAGAAGCTAATGCACTTTTGAAAGAATACTTGGCTGCACAACAAGGTTTGTCTGTTTATTTGAATGATATTGAACGTATCATCTTCAAACCTTTGCAAGAATTGAATAGTTAATCAAAGAGGGTGTGTCAGTTGACAGGCCCTTTTCTGCATTCAAAAGAGATTGTCTATGATGTGCACCCCAAAAGTTAG
>DOTL01000045.1 GCA_003521145.1 Streptococcus sp.
CACATAATTATTGACAGTATCGAAAATCTATCACTTGGTTGAAGATGATATTAACGAAATCTTCAGTCAATATAAGACTCACATCGGGAAATAAGAAAATGCTTCTCTCGAAATGAGAGAAGCATTTTCTTATTTCCAAGATTTTGCTTTTGATGCTGCGATCCAATGTTTTAACTACTTCTTTCACCTTGAAAAATACCCAAAAGTACTCACTACGGTCACAGAAATGATGTACTTTTTGAATCTAGTAATATGAAAATATTATCTATACCTATTTTTGATATAATGTTAGTAATTTGTATTCTTAGAGAGGGATTATACAATGCCAGAGGGAACTAATTTATTTCAGGACACTTTGATAAAATCACTTAAGTTTGGTTTTGTTGATAACATTAAATATCAAGAGGGTGGCTATTCTCCTCAGATTCTTGTGAATAATAGTGATGAAAAACGCTATGTCTTGACAGACCTACAGGAAGAATTAAGTAAGTGTGCTGCTTTCTACTTTTTTGTCGCCTTTGTCACTAAAAATGGAATTGCCATGATTAAGTCGCAATTATCAGACCTAATGGATAAGAAAGTGCCAGGGAAAATCTTGATTTCCCCATATCTAGATTTCAATGACCCTGATGCAATGCGTGAGCTACTAAAGCTTAAAAACGTTGAAGTCCGTTTAACACCCGAAATAATACAGATGCACGCCAAATTCTATCTTTTCGAACACACTGGTAAACAGGTACTGATTTCAGGCAGTTCAAACCTCACACATACAGCTCTAAAAATTAATTATGAGTGGAATATCAAACTGACCTCTACTCATAACGGGGAGTTTATTCAAAATACCAAATCAGAATTTGACCGTATTTGGGAACAATCAGAGCTACTAACACCCGAAATAATAGAGACCTATGCTAAAAAGAGAAAGAAAATCATTAGTCTCACAAAGATTAATGATGAAGAAAAGCTCCCTTATTCAGCTGAAAAAATTGTTCCTAATAAAATGCAAGAAGCCGCACTTGAAGGGCTCAGAAATATTCGGGAACAGGGAAAAGACAGGGCACTTGTTATCAGTGCCACAGGTACTGGTAAGACATTTTTATCTGCCTTTGACGTTAAACAATATAATCCTGAGCGCATGCTATTCATCGTCCATCGTGAACAGATTTTCAAAAAGTTCTGGGCTTTAATCCATCTGAAGGACATATTTATCACTCAGGTGATGATTTAACTGGAAAAAAATATATCTTCGCGACTATCCAAACATTATCACGCGAGGATAACTTAAAAGCTTTTTCAAAAGACTTCTTCGACTATATTCTCATTGACGAAGTGCATAAGGCTGGAGCTGATTCATACAAAAAAGTTATGGGCCATTTTACACCGAATTTTTATCTAGGTATGACAGCAACTCCTGAACGTACTGATGGCCACAATATTTACGAGATTTTTGACTATAATATTGCCTATGAGATTCGCTTACAAGATGCATTAGAAAATGACATGCTCTGTCCTTTCGTTTATTTTGGTGTTAAAGACATCGAAATTGATGGTCAACTTATTGACGAAAAATCAAATATCTCAAACCTTACATCAGATGAGCGTGTCAAACATATTCTAAATAAAATTGATTTCTATGGTGTTTGTAATAATCAAGTTCGTGGACTTATTTTTTGCTCATCAAAAGCAGAAGCCAGAGAATTATCAAAAAAACTTAATCAACATGGAAAACGTACCATCGCATTGACTGGTGATGACGATATCAACTATCGTGAAAAGGTTGTTAAGCAATTAGAAGATGGGAAGCTTGAATATATCTTGACCGTTGATATTTTTAATGAAGGGATAGACATACCATCCATAAACCAGGTAGTTATGTTGCGTAACACGCAATCAAGTATCATTTTTGTTCAGCAGATTGGTCGTGGACTTCGTAAACATAAAAGTAAGGATTACGTTACTATCATTGATTTTATTGGTAATTACAAAAATAACTATCTGATTCCAATTGCATTATTCGGTGATAAATCTATGAATAAAGATAATTACCGTCGTGAACTACGAGAACCAAACATCTTGAGTGGTTTAACAACCGTGAACTTTGAGGAAGTTGCTAAGGAACAAATCTTCAAATCGATTACAAACACGGTTCTATCTAACATGAAAATTCTCAAAGATGCCTATACTAATCTTGAAAATAAACTTGGTAGAACGCCTATGCTAATCGATCATTTAACCTTTGATAATATTGATCCAATAGTATTTTTCAACAATAATAGCTTCAAAAACTATGCAGATGTTATTAACAAATTTTCAAACAAGACAATAGAACTCACTGATACCGAGAGTAACTGGTTGAGTTTTATCACATTTGAACTTCTTCCTGGTAAACGAAAACATGAGCTTCTTCTACTTCAGGAACTTATCAAAAAGGGTGAGGTCTCGAAAGATAAATTTATTAAGATACTGGAAACAGAACAATTATCTACTAAAGACTCAATTATCTCCTCTGTTAAGAATGTACTAAGTCTTCAATTTCTTAAATTTCAAGAGGTAAAAAAATTCGGCACAGAACCTCTGGTCACTCTAGAAAAAAATGTTTATAAGCTCAATCCTGAGGTCATAGATAGTTTTAAAAATTCCGATTTCACCTTGCTCTTTAAGGATGTTATTGAGGCAGGACTATATAAAACAAATGATTATCCTGAAATATTTACAATCGGTCAAAAATATTCTCGTCGTGATGTCTGTAAACTTCTGAACTGGTTTAAAGATGAACCCCCACTTAACATCGGTGGCTATAAAATAGACAAGAATACTAACACTTGTCCAATCTTCATCACCTACCATAAGGATGATGAAATCAGTGATACTATCAAATACGAAGATGAGTTATTGAACGAGACTACTCTTAAGTGGTTTTCTAAAAACAAGCGTACACTTGAGTCTCCAGATGTAAAAACAATTATCAATTCACCTGAAAATGGATTAGACCTAAAATTATTTATTATTAAAGATGATGCTGAGGGTGGCGATTTCTACTATTTAGGTGACTTGACTATCGTGCCATCTACCGTTGAAGAATTAGTACGTCCACTTGAAAGCGGAAATGAAAGTATTGTTACTATGAACTTCAAACTAGATAATCCTATTCCTGACACCCTTTATCGTTACATAACTAATAAATAAAAGCACCACGCATATGATGCTCTTATTTTGATAACAATTCTACAGCTGGTCGGTCTACAGGCGCCCAATTCAAAGTTTTCAAGCGATTAGGCTCTAGCCAAGCTGAATCCTGATGTTCCAACAAATCTAGATTTCCAGAAACGAGTCTGGCATGAAAGGTTTTCATAACAACTGTTCCAAAATCATAATCATAGGAAGCTTCATTAACGAAGGAAATAATCTCAATCTGAGAATTTAATTCTTCATGAATCTCTCGTATCAAAGCTTCTTCAGGTGATTCTCTTTCTTCTAACTTACCACCAGGAAATTCCCAGTATCCTCCTAAACTTTTTCCTTCTGGTCGTTGGGCACAGAAGATTTTTCCATCCTTTTCGATGGCTGCAGCCACAACATTTATTATTTTTTTTGACATGTAACATCCCTCCAGATAGTATTCTATCAAAAAGCTATCACGACAAGCAAACTTTAATTTATAATTCAAAAACGCTTCCCTCAATCGAGAGAAGCATTTTCTTATTTCCAAAATTTTGCTTTTGATGCTGAAACCCAAGCTGACAAACAAGCGAGGGCTGCTACGACATAGATAGCGTATTGTTTAGAAGGATAAAGCCACTCTTTATTTTCTTCATGCCAGCGAGACTTACAGCGGCCGATGTAATCTCCCGTCATTCCAGGATTTTTAAGCCGCTCCATGTAGTTGGCAGGTAGGTTATCAGGCTGATTTATCTGTACGTTAATGATAAAGATAAGCAAAGCAAGTGCGATGACAACTACGAGTGCCAGGGTAATCTTTTTCTTAGCTGTTAGCTGAAATGCTTTCAATTATTTTTCTCACCCATATAGTAATATATGTACTCCTATACTTTAGTATAAAAAGTAGGTATACAATATTAATGATTAAAAAGTCAAAACCTTTCGAAACCCTTGCATATCTTGCTCATAGTGTTATAATGGAACTGTCCATCTGTCTAGAAATAATACACTATTAGGCAGATGTGACTTAGAAAGAGGTATTTATGACATTTTCAAAAAAGGTTTCCCTTTCTGAGGTAAACCAATCCGTAGATACACCTAATAATAATCGTTTTTGGCAAAATCTTAAGGCTTTCTTGGGACCCGGAGCTCTTGTGGCCGTGGGTTACATGGATCCAGGGAACTGGATAACCAGTGTCGTCGGTGGGGCGACCTACAAGTACAGCCTACTCTTTGTCATCTTAATTTCATCATTAATCGCTATGCAGTTGCAACAAATGGCCGGAAAATTAGGGGTTGTGACCCAAATGGACCTAGCTCAAGCGACTGCCTACCACTCACCTAAATGGTTGCGATACACGCTTTGGGTGATTCTTGAGCTGGCCTTAATGGCGACGGACTTGGCTGAGGTACTTGGTTCTGGCATTGCTCTTAACCTACTCTTTGGTATTCCAATCATGGTTGCTATTCTGGTGACAGTCTTTGACGTCTTCCTACTCCTGCTCATCATGAAGCTGGGATTCAAGAAAATCGAGGCTATTGTTTCAACCCTAATTTTGACCATCTTGGTTATCTTTGTCTATCTGGTAGCCTTGTCTGAGCCTAGTGTTGCGGGAATCCTCGAGGGTTATCTTCCTACGCCAGCGCTCTTCGAGCCACATGCTGCTGGGGACACCAACCAGTTGACTTTGGCACTTGGGATTGTGGGGGCAACCGTTATGCCACATAACCTCTACTTGCACTCATCCTTGTCACAGACTCGTAAGGTTGACTATTCAGATGGTAAAGACGTGACCAAGGCTGTCCGTTTCATGACCTGGGACTCCAACATTCAATTGTCTTTGGCCTTTGTGGTTAACTCCCTCCTCTTGATTTTGGGGGCAGCTCTCTTCTTTGGTCACGCTTCTGATATTTCAGCCTTCTCACAAATGTACAATGCCCTTCAGGACTCTAAGATTACTGGTGCGTTAGCTAGTTCGACACTTTCAACTCTCTTTGCCTTGGCGCTCTTGGCTAGTGGTCAAAACTCTACTATCACTGGTACTTTGAGTGGTCAAATTGTCATGGAAGGTTTCCTCCACATGAGGTTACCACAGTGGGTAATTCGTTTGTTCACACGTCTCTTCGCCTTGCTACCTGTTATCATTGTAGCTATTCTCTACGGCGATCAAGAAAAGACACTGGATCAACTCTTGGTTTATTCACAAGTATTCCTTTCAATTGCCTTGCCATTCTCTATTTTCCCTTTGATTTACTACACTTCTAAAAAATCACTCATGGGAAAACACGTCAATGCCAAGTGGAATACCTTCCTCGGTTATGCCATCGCTATTGTCCTAACCATTCTCAATCTCAAACTTATCTTTGATACGTTTTAAACAAAAAAACAAGGCTAGCACCATGCTGACCTTGTTTTAGTTTTTGAAGGCGTCAACGAGAACTTGGAATTCTTCGTTACTGAGGGTAATTCCCTTGCCCATCTTGGTATGGTCTGGACTCCACGTACGGATATCATACTTAGCCGGTGCGCCATTAAAGCTCACACGATTGAGTTCCTTAGTCCAACCCTTGTCATTCTCAGACAAGACCAAGAGTTTTTCTTCAATTTCAAATGAAAATTCTGCCATTTGCTTACCTCCACTAGCTTTATTCGTTTTTTCTGTGAAAATTATGTGTTTTAGAATGAAGTTATCCACAAAATTTCACCTTTTATGCTATAATTATTTTATCAAGAAACGAGGGAAATGACCATGATAAACTTTTTAGAAGCGGTAAAGCATCAGCTTCATCAGTTTGTAGAAACAGGTCACAGCAAACCTGTCCACCCAATGCAAAATCAGCTTATTAATGATATCTATCATGCTATCGATCATAACCAAATGGTCATGCTGACATCTAATCAGAAGACCTATAAGGGCTACATCAACCACTATGACAGGGAGCGACAAGTCATTTTTATCGAGCAAGATAAGATCATCAGCATGATTGAGCTTAAAGAAATCAAACGTCTAAAAATCATATCACAACGAGGTTAACTTAATCAGTTAACCTCATTTTATTTTAGAGTTGACTATTGTAGAATCCCTTGCTATAATAAGTTAACTATTTATTTAGGAAATGTTAACTAAAAATGATACAAAATCGTACACTGTCACTCATACTCCCTGCCTTCGGTGCTGCTATCATTGCCGCACTGGCTCAAATTGTTATTCCTATCGGTGCAGTTCCAATCACACTACAGACTTTCGCTGTTGGACTGGTTGCTGCTATCCTTAAACCAAGAGAGGCAACTCTTGCCGCTACCCTCTATTTGATTCTAGGTGCCATTGGTCTACCGGTTTTTGCAGGTGGAGGCGGGGGGCTCCAAGCCTTCTTTGGTCCTTCAGCTGGCTATTTGTTGTTTTATCCATTTTTCGCCTTTGTCACTTCAAAACTGACGCATGCCGAGACTCCTATTTGGAAAATCTTTGTGGCTTTAGTTTTGGGTGATGCACTTGTCTTTGTTGGTGGTATCCTCAGCCTGCACTTTCTTGGAAAGATGGACTGGTCTGTCGCTGTAACTGTTGGCTTGACACCCTTTATTATTCCTGACCTCTTAAAAGGTCTCATCGTCGCTTTGGTGACTAAGCCAGTCTTAAAAGGTCTTAAAAATCATAGTTACTTTAACTAAAAAAGATTGAAGACTTTGTTCGTTTGAACAGAATCTTCAATCTTTTTATTTTTCAAAATAAATGTCATAGTGCTTTGAACAAGCTGGGTTGAAGGCACTATGACAATTGGGACAGGCTACTGCCTCTCGATATTCCGCAGTAGTCATCTCATGCTGACAAAGGCCACAGATAAGGACCTTGTCCTGTTTCAACTGACAGGGATAAGCTCGAAAGCTATGTTCCTCCAAGCTATCATGACACTGATAACAGGCATAATACTTCTGATACTCAAAGCATTTTAGGGCAACAATATCTAGTAGGGAATGGTAGTGCTGACACCTACTCTGATCATCAACCAGAAGCCCTTTGATTTGTCTTGTCATTAGGCACGAACAGTTTTACTTGAACCGTCTTTTTGGTAGAGGTTAATCAAACCTTCTTTAGTTGAACGAATCATGTCACCAGGTTTAACTGCTTGTGGCACGGTAATTGTAAGAAGTTCCATTGGGTTTGGTGCACGGTCAATTTTGTTACCATTAGCATCGTGAAGGTCTTTGATATCACATTCAAAATGACGGAAGCCTGGTCCGTAGAATTCAACGTGGTCACCTTCGAAGATAACGTTACGTTGACGAATTGTAGCTGTCATAGTTGCTGGATCAAAGTCTACGACTTCACCAACGAATTTGTATTGAGGAATCTTACGACGAGCACCAAAGAGTTGTTCGTTTTCTGTTGGTGTCTTATAGTAGAAACCTGTTGCCAATTCACGTTGGGCAACTTTCCAGAGTTCGTTAATCAAATCATCTTTGATGGCATAAAAGGCTTCTGCACTTTCCATGTAAGCGTCACAAGCAGCCTTGTAACAGTTGGCAACTGTTGATACATAGTGGACAGATTTCATACGACCTTCGATTTTAAGGCTATCAACGCCATTATCAATAAGGTCTGGGATATTTTCAATCATACACATATCAACGGCTGACATTGAGTATTCTTCAGGAACTTCACCGTGGATACTCTTTCGCTCTTGGCCGAATGGCATGTCGTAAAGGTCATATTTCCAACGACAAGACTGTGAACAACCACCACGGTTGGCATCACGGTCTGACATGTGGTTAGAGAGGGTACAGCGGCCTGAGTATGAGATACACATAGCACCATGAACAAAGGCCTCAATTTCAAGGTCCGTACGTTTACGGATTTCAGCCAATTCCTCCATATTAACCTCACGTGCCAAAACAACACGGGTCAAGCCATACTGTTTCCAAAAATGGAAGGTTTCAACGTTTGTCGCAGATGCTTGCGTTGACAAGTGGATATTAAGTCCTGGAGCGTAGGTTGAACAGATTTCAATCAAGGCTGGGTCAGATACGATAACCGCATCGAGTCCCATATCACGCAATTCACGGAACCACTCACCAGCACCTTTTTCATTTCCTTCATGGGTAACCATGTTTGAAGCAACGTGCACATCAACACCACGAGCGTGAGCGTATTCGATACCTTCACGAAGTTCATCCATGGTAAAATTTCCGGCACGGCTACGCAAACCATAGGCTTGTCCACCAACGAAAACAGCATCTGCGCCGTAATTTACAGCGACTTTCAATTTTTCCAAAGTCCCAGCAGGTACCAAAACCTCTGGGCGTTTTTTAGTTGTAGTCATAATTTCTCCAATTTGCAAGATTGTCGATTTTAGTTTTTAGAAAGCTCCTTCGTTCCCTGAAAATGGAAAACTCTCAAACGAAGGAGGAAGAGTTATTATTTTACACGGTCAGGTTCATAATCATAGAAACCTGTGTCCAAACCACGGTTAGCTGGGTGTAATTTATGAATAGCCTCATCAAAGAGGAAGGCTTGATCTTGTGAAAATTCGCCAGCCTCGATGAGGTCACGAGCCTTCACAAAATACTCAGTGATTTTTACGAAGTTTTCACCTGGGCAATAAACACCGTCCAACTTCCAGTGGTCAAAACCATGTTCAACAAGCTCTGAAAGTTTAGTCATCATATCTAGGTCATTGTTGGCAAAGATATGTGTTCCATGCAAGTCTTCATAAACTGAGTAGTGAGAATCTGGGTCACCAGGATCAGAAAGGAAGAGGTCACGTTCTTTTGTAACAGCTTCATCCGTTTTGATAAAGTTGTAATAGTTTTGAAGAAGCGGACGTTTAGAGTGGTGAATGATACTTGCACCATAAACCAAAACCTCAGCTGGAATTTGAAGATTTTCAGCCATGATGAAGAGTTCCGCAGACGGAATTTCACGAGCCAAAACAGCTTCAGAAGCTCCAGCTTGTTTGCCCCAGAAATTAATCTGACGGCTAGAGGTTACCATGGTTGAAGCATCATAAATCATTTTGAAGGGACGTTTATCACGGTTACAGATGTAGAAAACCCCTGCATCACCAACCGTGATGTAATCTGCCTTGATTTCTTCAAGAAAATCAAGGTAGTCTGGAAGATCATCCATCATATCTTGGTGCATGAGGGCGTTAACTGCAACAGTCAATTCCTTGCCAGACTCATGTACCAGCTCTGCAATCTTTCGCATCTCTGCGAATGAAAAAGGCTTAGGCAAACGAAGGCCAAAAGCTTTTTCGCCGATGTAAATACGATCTACGCCAAGTTCTAGGAGCTCACGTGCCTGCTCGTAGCTCTCAGCAGTCGCTGTAATCACTATTTTTTCCATAACTCACATTATAGCACAAATGATTTGATTTTTTTAGAATTTTTAGGTTCAAAATTCTATATCCAAATATTTTAAAATAGTTTTTAAATACTATAATTTTTACAAAAATCAAAAAAACTTTGCAATATAAAATTTTTATGGTATTATTAATGAGATTCTAAATAGTAAAATACTGACTAAGTGTTCTAACCTACACGAAAAAGTGGTTTAGGTATTGTATATAGAAAGGAGGCAGACATGGCTGATAACTTACACCGTCAATTTGATCACATTGAAGATTTCGAGACTGAGCATCCTCAAACGACGAATTATCAAGATTATCAAGGTCTAAATAGTAATAGTATTAAGCTACAAGATATGATTTTCTTTGGACGTATCTCAAGCTTCTGTGTTTCAACAGTCTTAGTTGCCTTCCTTTTCTTAGTAGCACAGGTGGCTACCTTCTGGGCCTTCTTCTGGGCAATTACCATTAGCGTCATTGGTCAGATAGGCATTTATATCCTAATCGAATATTATAAAGCACAAAAACGTTGACTGCTGGTCAACGTTTTTTTCGTACTAAAAAAAGCCTCACTGGCTTTCTTTTTATTTTTCTTCTGCTGCTTCTTCAGAGATATCTTTGATGTCAATGACGATATCATCAACGTTAGCTTTTGTTTCTGCTTCAACATCTGCTTGTTCAGGAGTTACTTGAGCTGTTTTCTCTTTGATAAGTTCAAAGCTTTTTTTTGCAAAATCAGCAACCTGAGCTGTTTTTTCTTGAACAGCTTTTGTCAAATCATCTGCAGTGATGTCGCCGTTTTCAAATTTTGTTTTATAGTCTTGGAAAGTATCGACTGCCAAATCTTTGTAGTCGCTAGCTTTTTCCACTACCTGATTTTGGTAGGCTTTAGGATCTTCTTTGAATGAAGCGATTTCTTCATCAATACGTGCTTTAACAGCTTTACCTTTTTCAGTTGTAAAGAAGTAAGCTGCTGCAGCTCCAGAAGCTGCACCAATGATTAGGGTGTTTAAAAATTTACTCATGAAAAGACCTCCTTATTTTTTCTTGTCTTTTTTACCAAATAGTTTTGAAGCAACCTTACCGATAGCAAAGGCTGAACCTGCCTTACCGACACTTCCTACTGCTGCACTCGCTTTCGCACCAAGGTAACGAGCTTCAACATTCAAGTCAGAAACACTTTCTGAAAGCTCAGCCGCTGCTACAAAGAGAGGATTGATTGTTTGAACTTTTTCATTAACATCTTCAACCAAGACGTTTGCCTTAGCCAAGATTTCGTTTGTTTGATGAAGGGTAACATTAATATCTGTACGAAGCACAGCAACTGTTTCTTCAACTTCTTTGACTACATGACGTGTACGAAGTAGGGTAGGGATCAATGCAACGAGGAACGCAGCAAGTGCGATTGCGATAATAAGAAATGCAATTTCTGCCATAGTTTAGGACTCCTTTGACTTTTTTAAAAGGTCGCTACAAGAAAACTGGTGTAGAACCTCCAGTTTCCAGTGACCTTTGTTATGATAATTTTTATTATATTATAACAAAGTCTGAGCTATATGACTAGTTTTTCATTTTATAATCTGCCTCTGGGCGTTGCTTTCTCAAATAGAGCAAGATAGCACCCAGGATGATAATGGCGATGCTGACCCATTGAGAAACACGCAGGCCAGCAAACATGAGGCTATCCGTACGCATGCCCTCAATGACAAAACGTCCAAGACCATACCAGATAAGGTAAAATGAGGTCACATCTCCTTGACGTAGTTTCTTATTAAAGCGTCTTAGTCCTAGGATAGTGATAAATCCGACTAAGTTCCAGAGACTTTCATAAAGAAAGGTCGGTACACGATAACTACCGTCAATAAACATCTGCGGGCGAATAAATTCTGGGATATAATTCAGATGATTAACTGCTCTTCCGTAGGCCTCCTGATTAACAAAGTTTCCCCAGCGACCGATACTCTGAGCAATCATAACGCCAGGTACCGCGATATCTAGAAAATCCAAGACAGCAATAGCATGACGTTTCGAAAACCAATAGAGGACAGCTGCTCCAGCAATCAAGCCACCATAGATGGCAATCCCGCCATTCCAAATCGCAAAAATTTCTGAAGGATTATGACTGTAGTAAGACCACTGGAAGATCACATAGTAGAGCCTTGCACCAACAATGGCTATAGGAAAGGCAAGAAGAATAAAATCTAGGATGTTTTCAGGGTCAATTCCCTTTTCAGGAGCCCAACGCTGAGCCAGATAAACAGCTAGTAAAAGTCCAGATACGATACAGATGGCATACCAATGAATACTAATGGGGCCAAACCTTAGAGCAATTGGATCAATAGTAGCTAACATTAGTCTTCACCATTCTTACTAATGAGGTTGGTCAAACGTTCCTCAAAGGTTTTGGTTGCATCAAATCCCATTTGCTTAGCACGGTAGTTCATGGCTGCAGCCTCGATAACAACTGATACGTTACGTCCTGTCTTAACAGGAATTCGGACACATGGAATCTTAACGCCTTGAAATTTGATTTCTTCATTCCTATTTCCAAGACGATCAAATACCTTACCGTCTTCAAAATTTTCAAGATATATGGCCAACTGAACTTGAGAAGAATTACGGACAGCACTAGCTCCGTAGAGACTCATGATATCAATGATACCAACCCCACGAATCTCAAGAAGATGGCGGAGGATTTCCGCAGGCTCGCCCCAGAGTGTTTCCTCATCCTTAGCATAAACATCCACACGGTCGTCAGCGACAAGACGGTGACCACGTTTCACTAACTCAAGCCCCGTTTCACTCTTACCGATACCAGAATCGCCCTGAATGAGAACACCCATACCGTAGATATCGACCAAAACACCATGAACAATGGTACGTTCCGCCAACTGTGCATTGAGGTACCAAGATATATCACCTGAAAGTGATGATGTTCTGCTACGGCCTTGAAGAACGGCTACGCCATTTTCTTTAGCTGCTCGATGCATCTCCTCAGGGATATCGAGCTCACGTGCTACGATAACAGCTGGGGTTTCTTCTTTAAACATTTTTTTGAAAACAGAGTAACGGTTGTGTTCAGTTAAGGTTCTTAGGTAAGACCACTCCTTCATCCCAACCAATTGAATACGCTCTGGTGAATAAAAATCAAAATATCCTGTCATTTCTAGACCAGGACGAGAGATATCAGCGGTCGTGATTGGTTTTGACAATAGTTTTTCATTTCCATAGACAACCCTAAGCTTGAGCTTATCAACCAGCATTTTAACGGTAACTGTCATGTTATTTCCTCCGATTATTTACTAATTTTATTGTATCATAAAAAGGTTTTCAATGCGGTTCTCAAAGCGAAAAAGACCGGCTCTATAATTTCTGTAGTG
>DOTL01000079.1 GCA_003521145.1 Streptococcus sp.
CGTTCTCACGGGTGGTTTTGACTAATGGAAGATGAGTGTTTTTGTTTTCCTGAAGGCAGTTTAGGTCACTCTTTCTATGCTTTATTTTTTTCTTTCTCTCTTGTTAGAAGAAAAATAGGCATAAAGAGGATTAGAGTACCAAAAGCGGACTTTAAATTAGTATCAATAATTGGTGTTCCTAATCGTACATGAAAGATAAGGTTGATTAGGAGTATCAGAAGTAGGCTACTGATAAATCCAGCTAAAGCTATTTTTAAAAGTAAATAGTTATTCATTTTAGGTGATTGATTAGCAGTAGTATCATTTGTTCGATTTATGGTATGTTTCATGAGTTATCATCCTCAAAATCTTTGAGATATCAGGTGTGTTCTGTTAGTTAGTGGGTGAGGTTATAGAAAGACTTACCTGCAGCATAGTAGCTAAGGTCATAAGTTAGTTTTGCAGCAGCAATGCCAACAGAAATAGCGGCCCCAAGGAACCACTCCACCTGATACAGCTTCAAGTTCTTGAGTAGTCATGTGTTTACGATTGTTAATTGTCTTAGTCATTATTCATATGTCCTTCTTTTTATCGTGCAGAGTCCATGTAGCCGTTGTAGGTAGGCACCAAGGCAAATCATAGTTCCAATAGGTCCTGAAGCTAGGCAAAGTCCTCCAACGGCAAGGTTAGTCTTCCATCCGCCTCATGTTACTGAGGCTAGGTCAGCTGACTTCATTTCTTTGTTAATCATTGTCATTCTCCTTTTTTTATTTTAGGTGAGTTTTTAAATCTCATACCCTCTCACCACGAGCTGAGAGATATGTTAAACATGACTTCTCCTTTCAATAAAATCAGTCATGTCACTAGCTTTTGGTGCTTTCCTCAAGCTATGGATTTATTATAAGGTGTCCAGAAATAAAGAAGTAGTGACATAAATGTCACCATGATAAGTCTTATTCTTTATCGAAGTTTATACTGACAGAAGGAAATAATAGGGATTGATAGGGGATTGGTCTAGCTAGTCTTATCATAAGTTCTCTACTTGCAATCACTTCAATTTATGGTATAATATTTTTCGGAGCAACATCTGTGCGTGAAGCGGGTCAGGGGAGGAATCCAGCAGCCCTAAGCGATTTCAGGTGTGTGCTCTTTTTTTGTGTCGAGGAGGATTTATGGCCAAATTTAGTGTTTTTAAAGATCAAGAGAGTCTTTTTGCTTGTCCTATCTGTCAGGCACCAATGCATTTGGATTTGTCTAGCTTGGTTTGTCAGAATAGGCATACATTTAATATAGCTAAGCAGGGATTTGTCAATTTTTTGAGACAGACTAAGGGAGATAAGCACTATGATATGGCTTCTTTTGAAAAGAGGAGCCAGATTTTAGCAGCAGGCTATTACGATCCTATCCTGGAGGTGATTTCAGAGCGCTTGCGTGATCTTCCTAAACACTCGAACGTGTTAGATGTTGCCTGTGGTGAAGGCTATTATAGCCGTCAGTTAGGTCAAGAGTTTGACAAGGATTTCATGGCCTTTGACTTGTCTAAGGATTCTATCCTTCTTGCGGCTCGTCAAAATCCTCAGAAAAATGTAGCTTGGTTTGTTGGTGATTTGGCTCAATTGCCCTTACGTGAACACGGTATCGATGTCATTTTAGATATCTTTTCACCAGCTAATTATCAAGAATTTGGAAGACTTTTGTCTGATCAGGGCTTGATTTTCAAGGTTATTCCTCACGAAGATCATCTTAAAGAGTTTCGCCAACTGTTACCGGAGGTGCAAGCTTATTCTAACCAGGATGTTCTGGAACATTTTCAAGAGTCCTGTGAGCTTTTGGAGCGTGTGACGATTGCTAAGACTTGGTCTATGCCATCAGAGCATGTTCAAACATTTGCTGAGATGACACCTCTTTTCTTCCATGCCAATAAGGACACTTTGGACTTGACTTCAGTGATGCAATTAACCGTTGCAGGAGAACTGCTGATTGGCCGTATTAGAGATGATAAGCAATCCTAACAGTCGTTGGGATTTTTTTGATGGGAAAATATCTCAGTTAGCTTGTTTGGTCTTCCTAAAAGGTGTATGATGGGAGCAATAAGTAAGAAAGTTTCAGTAATGGGTAAAAAGCGATGAAAAATAGAGCCTATAAGGACTACATTTTTGATTTTTATGGTACCTTGGTTGATATCCTAACCGATGAGAAGAATCCTGTGTTATGGGATACATTAGGCCAGCTATATCAGGCTTATGGAGCGGCTTATGAAGGTGATGCTCTTAAAAAGACTTGTGCTAAGCACGTGGATCAGGCCCGTAAGGAGTTAATAGAGCTCAAAGGAGTTGCTTATCCAGAAATTGATTTAGCCCACATTTTTAACCAGCTTTATGTAGATGCTTGGCCTCAGTCTAGTAACTCTATCAGCCGGATGATTGGGGAAATTTGATAGCCATGGTCTTTCGCGTCTTATCTCGAAAACATTTGACGGCTTATCCTCATACTAAGGAGGTTCTAGCCTTTCTTAAAGAGCAGGGCTGTCGTCTCTATCTCTTGTCCAATGCTCAAGCAGCCTTTACTAATGCTGAGATTGACCTAATGGCGTTAAGACCTTACTTTGATGCTATTTACCTGTCTTCGGATGTGGGTATCTGTAAGCCTCAACCTGAATTTTTAAAGCAAGTTTTGGATGATCATGGATCATGGGTTAAAGCCATCTGAGACTGTCATGGTGGGAAATGACTTGACGATTGATATTGCTGTGGCTGAGGCAGTTGGAATCGATGGTATCTTGCTCAATACCTTCCCTTATTCCCGTCGAGAACTGGAGAATTCCCCAATCAAGCCAGACCGAGTGATTACTGACATAGAGGCTCTAAAGACAAATTTTACATAAAAATACACTCTATTTGGCAAAAGCAAAGACAATTATCAGAATTTTTGGTACAATAATTCCTAACTTTATGTGAATGGAGAATATAATGACCGCACAAAAAATGTCTGCACAAGAAATTATCGCTTTTATCGGTAATGCTGAAAAGAAAACGAATGTTAAAGTAACTTTTGAAGGGGAATTGGCAACTGCTGTTCCAGCTTCTGTCACTAAACTTGGTAACGTTCTTTTCGGAGACTGGAAAGATATTGAACCACTTCTTGCTAACTTGACTGAAAACAAGGACTATGTTGTGGAACAAGATGGCCGTAATTCAGCCGTTCCGTTGCTTGATAAACGTCACCTTAATGCACGTATCGAACCAGGCGCTATCATCCGTGACCAAGTAACTATCGAAGACAATGCTGTTGTTATGATGGGTGCTGTTATCAATATCGGTGCTGAAATTGGTGCTGGTACTATGATTGATATGGGTGCTATTCTTGGTGGCCGTGCTACTGTTGGTAAAAACAGCCACATCGGTGCGGGTGCGGTCCTTGCTGGTGTAATTGAACCAGCTTCAGCAAATCCAGTTCGTATCGGTGACAACGTTCTTGTTGGTGCTAATGCTGTTGTTATTGAAGGTGTTCAAGTTGGTAACGGTTCAGTCGTTGCTGCTGGAGCTATCGTTACTCAAGATGTTCCTGAAAATGTGGTTGTAGCTGGTGTTCCAGCTCGTATCATCAAGGAAATTGATGAAAAAACACAACAAAAAACAGCACTCGAAGACGCTTTGCGTAACTTGTAACATATTGATAGTAGAGGCCTGTAGGGCCTCTATTTCTAGATTCTCTATAAAATAAGACAATAAAAAGGATAAAAACATGACACTTGATTTAATTAAAATCAGACGAGACCTTCACCAAATTCCTGAAATTGGTTTGGAAGAGTTTAAAACTCAGGCTTATCTCTTAGAGCGTATTGCTGAAATGACTGAAGGTAAGGATTTTGTGGAGCAACGTACTTGGCGTACAGGAATTCTTGTCTATCTTCACGGGCATACTCCTGAAAAAACCATTGGTTGGCGTACAGATATTGATGGCCTCCCAATCGTAGAGGAAACAGGTCTTGACTTCCAGTCTACCCATGAAGGTCGTATGCATGCTTGTGGACACGATATGCACATGACCACAGCGCTGGGTCTTTTGGACCAGATGCTTCAAGTACAGCCTAAAAATAACATGCTCTTCCTCTTCCAACCAGCCGAAGAAAATAAAGCTGGTGGTATGATTATGTATGAGGATGGTGCCTTTGGAGACTGGTTGCCAGATGAGTTCTATGGCCTCCACGTCCGTCCAGATTTCAAGGTGGGTGATATTGCGACTAACACAAGCACTCTTTTTGCTGGAACTTGTGAAGTCCTCGTTACTTTCAAGGGGAAAGGTGGACATGCGGCCTTTCCACATGAGGCTAATGATGCCCTTGTAGCAGCTTCTTACTTTATTACTCAAGTTCAAACGATTGTCAGTCGTAATGTTGACCCTATTCAGGGTGGGGTAGTTACCTTTGGTTTTTTCCATGCAGGGACTACTAACAATGTTATTGCTGAAACTGCGGAGGTTTACGGAACTATTCGTACTCTTACTCAGGAAATGAGTCTCCTTATCCAGAAGCGCGTCCGCCAAATTGCAGAAGGCGTAGCAGCTAGCTTTGGTATGGAAGTAGATATCATGTTGAAACAAGGTGGATATCTTCCTGTGGAAAATAATCCAGCCTTGGCCAAAGAGTTGATGGCTTTCTTTGATGCTAGCCCAGAGGTAAACTTGATTGATTGTCCACCGGCTATGACTGGAGAAGATTTTGGTTATTTGCTTAGTAAAGTTCCTGGTGTCATGTTCTGGTTGGGAATCGACACGCCATATGCACTTCACCATCCTAAGATGTGTCCAAACGAAGATGCCCTTGCTTTTGCAGTGGCTGAAATCGGTAAGTTTCTCAAACACAAGGCAGAAGCCTAATCAGAGTCGATAAAGCTAAAAATCTACCAATTCTGACTTTTGGTAGATTTTTTGATATGATAAACCTATGAAAAATGAACTTAGAAAAACAGTCTTGGCTCAATTAACTTCACAAGAACCTGAGGCTAAGGCTAAGATAGATAAACATCTTTTGGAGCAATTGATTGCCTTACCTGCTTATAAAGAGGCTCAGGTGATTGCGACTTATTTGTCTTTTCCTCATGAATATGATACCAGTCTTTTAATCAATCAGGCCTTAAAGGATGGTAAACGACTTTTGATCCCTAAAACATATAAACAAGGTCGAATGATTTTTGTGGATTATGATCCAGATAATCTTGTTGCCACCTCTTTTGGCTTGATGGAACCTGCGTCTGATTTGGCCGTGGAAAAATCAGAGATTGATTTGATTCATGTGCCAGGAGTAGTTTTCAATGATGAAGGCTATCGCATTGGTTACGGAGTGGGTTACTATGACCGCTATTTGTCTGATTTTGAAGGGGAGACAGTTAGTACGGTTTATCCTTGCCAGAAACATGATTTTCAACCGGACAGCTATGATATTCCTGTAAAGGAGGTCGTCACATGCAAGTAAATGAGTGGAAGAAATACCCAGCAACCTCTCTATTGTTGGGCCTTACGACGTTGACTTTTATCTGTCAATATCTTTTAAACGGCTTTCAAGCGACCTCGCCTTTGAGCCTCTTTAAGATGGGGGCTATGTACGGTGCGTTTGTTCAGTACAGTCCCATGAACCTATGGCGTCTTGTAACACCAATTTTTGTGCATATAGGTGTTGAGCATTTTCTATTTAATATGTTTGCCCTTTACTTTATGGGAAAATTGGCTGAGCAGATTTTTGGAACTCTACGATTTCTAGGGCTTTATTTGTTAGCTGGTGTTATGGGAAATGCCTTTACCTTACTTTTTACGCCTAATGTGATTGCAGCTGGTTCTTCGACATCCTTGTTTGGACTTTTTGTGGTTGTTGTGATTCTTGGCTATTATAGTCATAGTCCTTTGCTTAATCAGTTAGGTCGTAATTATTTGGCTTTGATTGTTATTAACTTAATCTTCAACCTTTTTACACCTAGTGTTGGGATTACAGGTCACATAGGTGGTTTGGTTGGAGGTGCTCTTGCAGCTATCTTTTTGGCCAACAAGGTTGAAAGTCGCTTATTTAGTAAAGGGTGGCGTGCCGCAGCTCTTTTAATCTACATTTTACTATTGCTGATTCTTCTAGGATTCACTTATTTTTAAGTGATATGAAAAATCCATCGAATTTTCTGATATACTCCCCTTATAGATTCTAGTGAAAAAATAAAAATTTTCACTAGAATCTATAAGGGGAGTTTTATTATGT
>DOTL01000081.1 GCA_003521145.1 Streptococcus sp.
AGTCAAAACCACCCGTGAGAACGGGTGGTTTGCTCTTCGGCTGAAAGCCTCTGCTACCGGCCGAGGACTAAAGGCCTACCAAATGGTTTCCCTTCAGCACCACCTTTGCTAGCTGACCCTTCTATCGGGTCTCTTTAAGACTACTTTCTTTTATTCTTCTCACCTGTAAACGGATCATACTCCTCAAAAAGACTGAGCTGTTCTGCTATCATGTCTTCTTGTAATTGATTACGAATATATTCTTCAATTCGCTTCTGATTTCGCCCAACCGTATCAACATAAAACCCTCGACACCAAAATTTGAGATTCCCATATTTATACTTTAAATTAGCGTGTCGGTCGAATATCATTAAGCTACTTTTACCCTTTAAATATCCCATAAATGAAGAAATACTTAGTTTCGGTGGTATACTCACTAATATGTGAATATGATCTGGGCAAGCTTCTGCTTCATGTATTTCAACACCTTTTCTTTCACATAATAATTGTAAGATTTGACCTATACTTGCTTTGTATTCCCCATAGATTATCTGACGTCTATATTTCGGAGCGAAAACAATATGATACTTACAATTCCATGTAGTATGTGCTAAACTATTATTATCCTGTCTCATCAGGGGTCCTCCTTTTGTATATTAGTTAATGGTCGGGAAACCTTATCTAATATAAAACTTTAGGGGGACTTTTTTGATACATCGCTAAAAGCTTTTCGGAACCACTAGCACAGCTAGTGGTTTTCGAGAGACAAGAAAAAGTACTTACTTGAAGTAAGTACTTTTATATTTTTTAATGAGCTGAGTAGTTAGGAGCCTCGTTTGTAATTTGAACATCGTGAGGGTGACTTTCAATAAGTCCTGCACCGGACATCTCAACAAACTGAGCTTTGTCATGTAAAGCCTGGATATCTTCTGCACCTGTATAACCCATACCTGCACGGATACCGCCAATCAATTGTAATACGATATCAGCAGCAGAACCTTTGTAAGCTACACGGCCTTCAATTCCTTCTGGAACAAGTTTATTCGCTTCATTAACTGCACCTTGGAAGTAACGATCGCTTGATCCCTTCTTCATCGCTGCAATTGATCCCATACCACGGTAAGATTTGTATTTACGACCTTGGAAAATCTCAGTTTCACCTGGTGCTTCATCAGTACCAGCAAACATAGAACCAAGCATTACAGCAGCACCACCTGCTGCGAGAGCTTTTACAATATCACCTGAGTATTTGATACCGCCATCAGCAATGATTGTTTTTCCGTATTCACGCGCAACACTAGCAGCATCGTAAATAGCAGTGACTTGAGGAACACCCACACCCGCAACCACGCGTGTTGTACAAATAGAACCTGGTCCGATACCTACTTTAACGACATCGACACCTGCTTCATAAAGTGCACGCGCACCTTCAGCTGTAGCAATATTTCCTGCAATCAAAGTACGGTCTGGGAAGTGAACACGAATTTCAGCAATTTTACGAAGAACACCTGCTGAGTGACCATGTGCAGTATCAATGACAATAGCATCTGCACCTGCTTTAAAGAGAGCTTCTGCACGTTCAAAGGTATCAGAGGTAACTCCTACAGCACCTGCTACCAAAAGACGACCAAATTCATCCTTAGCTGCATTAGGGAACTCGATAACTTTTTCGATATCCTTAATAGTAATGAGCCCTGACAAACGACCTTCTTCATCAACTAGAGGTAGCTTTTCAATACGATGCTCATGAAGAATACTTTCAGCTGTATCAAGATTTGTTCCAACTGGAGCAGTGACCAATTTCTCAGAAGTCATATGTTCTGAAATTGGTGTATCGTAATTAGAGATAAAACGCATATCACGGTTTGTGATAATACCAACCAATTTACGATTTTCAAGTGTATCAACAATTGGAACCCCTGAAATACGGTAACGTTGCATCAACTCTTCAGCTTCAGCAACTTTATTTTCAGGCGTTAAGAAGAATGGATCAATGATGACACCATTTTCAGAGCGCTTTACTTTTCGAACTTCTTCAGCTTGTTCCGCAATAGACATGTTTTTGTGAATGACACCCAAACCACCCGAACGAGCAATTGAGATAGCCATCTTACTATCTGTGACCGTATCCATGGCTGCAGTGATAATTGGGATATTTAATGTCAAATTTTTAGCTAATTTCGTCTTCAAGTTGACGTTGTTTGGTAGAACATGACTTTCCGCAGGAATAAGCAATACGTCATCAAAAGTGTAACCTTTTTTAAAGAATTTAGTGTCCCAATTTGACATTATAATCGTCCTCTTTTCTCAAAGTTTTGAGGTACAGAAACCCCAGTCTATTTTTTAATTGATAATATCATATCATGCTAAAATGATTTGTCAACAGATTTCGCATAAGATTCTAAGAAAAACTTTTTATTTCTTAGAAATAATTAATTCCCATTGCTTCTTTTACTTCTGCCAATGTTTGTCCAGCAACTTCACGCGCTGCTTGACTACCTTTTTCAAGCATACGAAAAACTTCTCCCATATCCTTGGCATATTCTAAACGGCGTTCACGAATTGGAGCTAACTCACGTTCTAGGATTTCTAGAAGATAACGTTTTGTCTTCACATCTCCTAAACCACCTCGTTGATAATGTTCTTTCATTTCAGCAATTGTAGTAGCATCCTCTTCGCGACCAAAGATATCAAGATAATGGAAAACCATATTACCTTCAATTTGGCCTGGATCTTCCACACGAATATGGTTTGGATCCGTATACATGCTCATGACTTTTTTACGAACAGTGTCTTCATCATCTGAAAGGAAGATACCATTCCCCAGTGATTTAGACATCTTAGCATTACCGTCTAGACCTGGAAGGCGTCCTGCAGCTTCATTTTCGGGGTAGATTCCCTCTGGCTCAACCAAAATATCACAATTATAAGTATGATTGAAGCTACGTGCAATTTCTCGTGTCTGCTCAATCATTGGCTTTTGGTCATTACCTACAGGAACATAATTTGCTTTAAAGGCCGTGATATCCGCTGCCTGAGAAATTGGATAAACTAGAAATCCTGTTGGAATAGATTCTCCGAAGCCTTTTTGAGCAATTTCCGTCTTCACCGTTGGGTTACGCTCTAAACGTCCCAATGAAACTAGGTTCATGTAATACATAGTCAACTCAGCCAACTCAGGAATCTGACTTTGAATGAAAATAGTTGACTTTGCTGGATCCAAACCTACAGAGAGATAATCTAAAGCAACATTCCCAATTGATTCTTTGATGATCTCTGACTCTTTTGCGTGATCCGTAAGAGCTTGCTGATCAGCCAAGAAGACAAACATGTTATAATTATCTTCGTTTTGTAAAAGGACACGATTTTTTAAACTACCAACATAGTGTCCCAGATGAAGTTTCCCTGTTGGACGGTCTCCCGTCAAAATAATAGGTTTCGTCATATAATCACCTCTCTAATACAAAAAAATCCCCACGCAAAAACATGCGTGAGGGCGTTAATCACTTTTGATACGCGGTACCACCTCAGTTAATAACTCTTTCTTAAGCTATCATCTCAAACCTTCTCAACAAAGAAGTTGCACGATAAGGGGTGCCAAACCTAACGTTTATGTGTTCACGTTAATTGTCAATTCTCTTCAGCCCATTCATTCCACCTTCATACTGGTTTTCAGCAACCACCAGCTCTCTATAAAAAAGGATAGAATTACTCTTCTGATGACTATTATTCTACATTGTTTTATCTATTTTTGTCAAGATTGTGTTTATAGTTTCACGTGAAACACAACCTCAGATACAATCAAAATAGTCATTACTTGACGGAAACCTAAAAAGACTTGATAATAAGAATATCATTTTTAGGAGATATTACATGAAACGTCGAATAATAGATATACTTTTAGTTACAATCGGTTCTTTTATAGCTGCGGTTGGCTATAACTCACTTTTAGTTAAGAATAATATTGCTTCAGGTGGTGTCGGAGGGCTAGCCATTAGTTTAAACGCCCTTTTTGGTTGGAATAATGCTAACTTCGTCTTAGCAACAACCGTCCCTTTGTTAATTTTATGTTGGTGCTTTCTTGGCCGCGAAGTTCTCCTAAAAACCTTCTATGGGTCTCTTGTCTTCCCAACTTTTATTAAATTAACTGAGGGCTTACCTACACTCACCAAACAACCTTTGTTGGCTGCTATTTTTGGTGGGATTGTATTAGGGCTAGGACTAGGAATAGTCTTTTATGGAAATTCCTCAACTGGAGGAACTGGAATTATCACACAAATTCTCAACAAATATACGGCACTCCCACTAGGAATGGTACTACTTATTGTCGATGGAATCATTGTCGCAATCAGTGCTATTGCCTTTCCTCCTGATACTGTTATGTATTCCATTCTCTCACTTGGAGTTGTTTCTCTTACAATTGATAAAATGATGGTCGGACTCAATTCATCACGAAATCTTCTAATCATTTCGCAAAATAGTGAACAAATCCTAAACTACATCACTAGGGTCGCTGATCGAGGAGCAACAAAAATCCCAGTTCTTGGTGGACATACCGGACATGCACAAAATATGATTATGACTACCTTGTCATCTCATGAGGTTCCAAAAGTCCAAGAAGAAATCCAAAAATTAGATGAAACTGCCTTTATCGTCATTGTTCCTGCTTCTACAGTTATGGGACGTGGATTTAGCCTCCAAAAAGATTACCAAAGAGTTCCAAATGACTTTATTAATCCCTTGTAAAATCAATTGAAATAAAGTCTAATTTCTCGTAAAATAGTAGTTAAGAATAAAAATAAAGGATATTATATGCTTACTGTATCAGATGTATCGCTTCGTTTTAGCGATCGTAAACTTTTTGATGATGTTAACATTGCCTTCACGCCAGGTAATACTTATGGTCTTATCGGTGCTAATGGTGCTGGTAAATCTACTTTTTTGAAAATTTTAGCTGGGGATATTGAACCAACAACAGGACATATCTCGCTTGGTCCTGATGAACGTCTTTCTATCCTTCGTCAGAACCACTTTGACTATGAAGAAGAACGCGTTATCGATGTTGTTATCATGGGGAATGAACGCCTCTACGATATCATGAAAGAAAAAGATGCTATCTACATGAAACAAGATTTTTCAGATGAAGATGGTGTCCGTGCTGCTGAACTAGAAGGACTCTTTGCTGAATTAGGTGGTTGGGAAGCTGAAAGCGAAGCCTCACAATTGCTTCAGAATCTAAATATCTCAGAAGACCTTCACTATCAAAACATGAGTGAATTGGCTAATGGTGACAAGGTGAAAGTGCTCCTTGCAAAAGCACTCTTTGGTAAACCTGATGTACTTCTTCTTGACGAACCTACCAATGGTCTTGATATCCAGTCAATCTCTTGGCTTGAAGATTTCTTGATTGATTTTGAAAATACAGTCATTGTCGTATCCCATGACCGTCACTTCTTGAATAAGGTGTGTACGCATATGGCCGACCTTGACTTTGGTAAAATCAAACTCTATGTCGGTAACTATGACTTCTGGAAACAATCTTCAGAATTGGCTGCACGCTTGCAGGCTGACCGTAATGCAAAAGCAGAAGAAAAAATCAAAGAACTTCAAGAATTCGTTGCACGTTTCTCTGCCAACGCTTCAAAATCCAAACAAGCGACTTCTCGTAAGAAAATGCTTGATAAAATTGAGCTAGAAGAAATCGTCCCATCAAGTCGTAAATACCCATTTATCAATTTCAAAGCAGAGCGTGAAATCGGTAATGACCTTCTAACAGTTGAAAATCTCACTGTTAAGATGGATGGTGAGACTATTCTTGACAACATTAGTTTCATCTTGCGACCAGGAGATAAGACTGCTATCATCGGTCAAAACGATATTCAAACAACTGCATTGATTCGTGCTCTTGTCGATGATATTGACTACGAAGGTACTATCAAATGGGGTGTTACTACTAGCCGCTCTTACCTTCCAAAAGACAATTCTAAAGACTTTGCATCCGGTGAATCAATTCTCGAATGGCTCCGTCAATTTGCCGAAAAAGGTGAAGATGATGATACCTTCTTACGTGGATTCCTTGGGCGTATGCTCTTCTCAGGAGATGAGGTTAATAAATCTGTCAGTGTTCTCTCAGGGGGAGAAAAGGTACGTGTCATGCTTTCTAAACTCATGCTTTTGAAATCTAACGTCCTTCTTCTAGATGATCCTACTAATCACTTGGATTTGGAATCAATCTCAAGTCTGAATGACGGTGTCCGTGACTTCAAAGAGTCTGTTATCTTTGCCAGTCATGACCATGAATTTATTCAAACAATAGCGAACCACATCGTAGTTATTTCTAAAAATGGGGTAATTGACCGTATTGATGAAACTTATGATGAATTCCTTGAAAACGAAGAAGTGCAAGCTAAAGTCAAAGCACTATGGGCTGATTAAACTATAAAAAGATACAGGTTGGGATATCCCAACCTGTCTTAGTATCATTATGACAAATAAAAAATACCATACGACTTTATTATTTTATCTGGCTGCTTTTTTCTTGCCACTACTAATCATGATAGGTGTGCTGTACAGCCAAAAAATATATCCTGGTAGTGAGCGAACAATTTTAACAAGTGATGGTTTTCATCAGTATGTGATTTTTGCAACTGGACTTAGGAATATACTTCATGGAGATGGGAGCCTCTTTTACACTTTTACAAGTGGGCTAGGGCTTAATTTCTATGCTCTAACAAGCTATTACCTAGGTTCCTTCTTGTCTACACTTTACTATTTTTTTACTGTCAACCAAATGGCCGATGCTTTTTATTATATAACACTGCTTAAGTTCGGTCTTATTGGGCTCTCAGGAGCTTTTAGCTTTAAGCGTCTCTTTACAAAAGTGTCAAGAAGTTTCATCCTATGTCTTTCTACAGGATTTGCTTTGATGAGCTTTGCTACCAGTCAGTTAGAAATTAATACCTGGCTAGATGCCTTTATTCTAGCCCCTCTAATCATATTAGGTTTACACCTCTTACTAAGATTCAATAGACGGGGCTTATACTTTTTTAGTCTAACCTGCCTTTTTATCCAAAACTACTATTTTGGATATATGATGGCTATTTTCCTAACCCTTTACACCATAGTACAATTGATAACTATCAAGGGGTGGAGGAGTAAGATTCTTCATTTCATAGACTTTGGAATTGTCTCTATACTAGCTGGTTTAAGTAGTGCTGTCATGCTGCTGCCAACGCTACTTGACTTGACAACACATGGTGAGAAGTTCACAGTTTCGTCAAGTTTGTTGACAGAGTCCACCTATTATTTTGACTTCTTTGCGAAAAATCTCGTTGGAGTTTACGATACTACTAAATTTGGATCAATCCCTATGATCTATGTGGGAATCTTACCTTTGATTCTTTTTCTACTTTTCTTTATTAGTAGGGAAGTCAAGCTATCATTACGTCTAGGTTATCTCCTATTGGTAGCTTTCTTTATCGATAGCTTCTACTTACAACCTCTTGATTTGTTTTGGCAAGGAATGCATGCACCCAACATGTTTCTCCATCGCTATTCTTGGCTACTATCTCTCCTAATTGTTCTTTTGGCAGGAGAAACACTCAACCGAATAAAAAACTTTTCTTTTAAAAGACTCCTCCTATCTTTCTTAGGATTGAGTACCGCTTACTTACTAACTTGGATTTTCCAATCTCACTATAGCTTTATTGAATCAGTCTCCTGGCTATTAAGCCTAGCATTTCTTCTAGCCTATGCCATTCTATTTATTAGCTATTTTAGACAGCAAATTCCTGGGAGTGTTTTTCGCTGTTTCACCTTCTTATTCTGCATTTTTGAGCTTGCATTAAGTACTTACTATGTTGGTGGAGCTCTGGGAAATGAGTGGGTATTTCCAACTCGTGAAGGCTACCTACGAAATATGTCTGCCATTACAAAACTAGTTTCAGATACCAAGCAAGCGAATAAGACTTTTTACCGTACTGAAAGGTTAGAGGCTCAAACTGGTAACGACAGTATGAAATTCAATTATAATGGTATTTCTCAGTTTTCATCCATTCGAAATACTGCTTCAAGCTCGACACTCGATAGGTTAGGCTTCAAATCTGAAGGGACTAATTTAAACCTACGTTACCAAAATAACACCATTATCGCTGATAGTATCTTCGGAATAAAATATAATTTATCGAACTTTGACCTTAATAAGTATGGTTTTAATCACGTAACTTCTGAGAAAACAATGGGACTTTATCAAAATAATAATGCAAGCCAGCTTGCTATCTTAACTGATGGCATTTACAATGATATTGACTTCACTGTCAATACGCTTGACAATCAAACTAGCTTGCTAAATGCTCTATCTGGACTTAACTTAACCTATTTTAAACGAGCTCCATCTCAACTTTTTGATCAAGATGCTAAGTCTTTGAATCAGCGCGTGGCTAAAAACGTTAGTAACTCGAATAAAGATTTTGTAACAATCACCTATCAAGTCATTGCTCCACCACATAGTCAACTCTATGTTAGTATTCCTAATATTTCTTGGTCTGATGACAATAACCACCCTCTGTCAATTACTGTAAATAGTGTGACAAAGAATCAAGTTACCGACAATACGTTTGATTTCTTTGATCTTGGCTACTTTGAAACAGAATCAATGGTTACCATCAAACTTAGTTTCCCTGGCAATAAAACAATATCCTTTGATAATCCTAGTTTTTATGCCCTTGATACTCAAAACTATCAGATAGCTATGGACACTATTAATAAACGTGATAGCAAGGTTACTACGTCAAAAAATAAAGTATTTGTTGATTATAGTAGTAAAACGAATGCCTCTCTATTCTTTACCATTCCATATGATAAGGGGTGGACAGCGACCATAAACCGTAAAAAAGTTAAGATTCAACGAACCCAAAAGGGGTTCATGAAAGTTGATGTCCCTAGTGGGAAAGGTAATGTTGTTCTAACCTTCATTCCCTATGGGCTTAAGACAGGTTTATTGATTAGTCTATTGGCAAGTATCATATTTTGTTGCTACGCTTATTTCATCAGAAAAATAACCGTTATTCAAAAATGCTGATTATCTTAAGTCAAAACCACCCGTGAGAA
>DOTL01000028.1 GCA_003521145.1 Streptococcus sp.
AATTTCAACTTGAAATTTGGGTTTCGAGGTAAAATAAACTTATGATCCTATATAAATTCTTTGCTATAGCATTTTTGATTTTAACACCTATCTTTGCTTTCATTATCCACCGCTTCTTCAGCTTAAAGTACCTCAGGCTTAATTTTGCTGACCTTACCTTCCCACTTTATTTTATTGAAGTGGTTGCTGTGTCAGCCCGTTTCTTTACTCATAGTTTTTTGCCTTACATCAACATCTTATTATCCTTGGCGGCTATCATTATCACGATTCAGATGCTAAGAAAAACACAATCTTTCAAGTTTAAACGTTTTCTTAAGTTATTCTGGCGTATCAGCTTTTTTATCACCAGTCTTTTCTATTTAGGGACTGTGATTCTCATTTTTATCGTTTCTTAAAAACTAGATTAACTCAGCAGATTTATTGTGTGCTGAGTTTTTTTATGTCAAACCATGAAAAAAGCAGGCAACAATGCCTGCTTAACTTTTCGGTATTAGGGGTGAACTTGAGTCATTCGACCAGTATCTACATCATAAACCGCACCGGAGATGATAACATCCTCAGGAATAAGCGGTGACTGACGAAGAATAGCCATATCTTCACGAACACTCTCTTCTACATCTGTGAATGGAAGAAAGTCTTGATCAGACACATCAACACCAAGCTCTTTATTAACATAGGCGGTAAACTCGTCGTTCTTAAAGGTCTGTGCACCACAATCTGTATGGTGAAGAACTACGATTTCTCGTGTCCCCATCTGTTGTTGAGAAATGACCAAAGAACGAATCATATCTTCCGTCACACGACCACCCGCATTACGTAAAATATGAGCATCACCTAGGGCCAACCCCAAGGCCTGGGCAACGTGAAGGCGTGAATCCATACAAGTCACAATAGCCACCTTAGTCTTTGGTTTCAAGGGAAGATGGGCTGTCCCGTGGAGGTCAACATAGGCTCTGTTGGCATTGAGAAAGTTTTCAAAATAAGACATAATAACTCACTTTCTAATGAAGAAAATAATTTGACTATCAAATTGTTTTCACACTATTCTATCATCTTTTTACTAACTTGTCAGCTATTGAGTTCGCAACATAAAAAAAGGAGAATAAATGCTAACAAGCATCCATCCTCCTTCAATTTATATTATGAACGTTTTGGCAAGTATCTATTAAGCAAGCCTGCAAAGGTTTGAAGATTGAGACTTTGAACATAAATTTCACCTGTTCCTCTAAAGGTATTAACAACACCCTCTCCTGTCCCAATAGACTGCCAGAAACCATTTTCCATGTGAATATTATAATCAAGTGTCTGACTCCAGGAAACGACATGAGCATTATCAATAGTCACTTCTTGATTGTTTAGCTCATTTTTTTAATAGAGCCGTAAGCATTTGCCAAGAGAGTTTCTTGGCCTTGTGTAGTCTTTACAAAGAAACCACCCTGACCACCAAAAGGAGCCTTACCAACAGACTGGAGCTCCATTGTATAGTAAGCCGTGCCATCAAGTGCTAGAGAGGCATCGTCGTTTAGGCGGTACTGTTTTTCACCTAAATAAAGTGGAATCACTTGACCTGGAGAATCAGGGGCCAAGGCTATATAGCCGTTATTGGACTGCGAGACAATCTGAGTAATAAAGCTACTTTCGCCCGAAACCATTGAACGTCCAACTGCTTTTACAAAGCGACCTAGACCTGATCCACTAGCATTTAATTTGGTACTCAGTGTCACTTTCGGTGTGTGATATACCATACTGCCACGCTGGATAAAGACTGTTTCACCTTGATTAAGAGATAACTCTACTAAAGGGAACTTGCATGTTGCTGTCTGTAAAAAATTGCATAATAAATACCTCCCTATCTTTATAAAAGTATAGCATCGAATAGGTGTTTTTTGCAATCGCTTCCAAAAACTTGTTTTGAGGCCTCTTTTTAAGAAAAGACTTCTTTGAGTACTTCTCCTACCGTCGTGACCCCAATGACCTGGATACCTTCTGGAATCTTCATGCCATAAAGCGAATTTTTAGGAGCATAAATCTTAGTAAAACCTAATTTAGCAGCTTCATTAATACGCTGTTCAATGCGAGTCACTCGGCGAATCTCTCCAGTCAAGCCAATTTCTCCTATAAAGGCTTCTTGTGGATTGGTTGGAAGCTCCTTGTAACTAGAAGCAATGGCAACGGCAACAGCAAGGTCAATAGCTGGCTCGTCCAATTTGACACCACCAGCTGATTTGAGATAGGCATCTTGATTTTGGAGAAGGAGGCCGCAACGTTTCTCTAATACAGCCATAATGAGGCTGACGCGGTTAAAATCCAGTCCCGTTGTCGTCCTCTTGGCATTACCAAAAACGGTCGGTGTCACCAAGGCTTGAACCTCAGCTAGAATAGGTCTGCTACCTTCCATTGTCACAACTATGGCAGAACCTGTGGCACCATCTAGGCGTTCCTCTAAGAAAACCTGGCTAGGGTTTAGCACCTCTACCAAACCACCAGACTGCATCTCAAAAATCCCAATCTCATTAGTTGAGCCAAAGCGGTTTTTGACTGCTCGTAGAATACGGAAGGTGTGATGACGTTCCCCCTCAAAATAGAGAACCGTGTCCACCATGTGTTCCAACATACGTGGTCCAGCCAGCTGTCCCTCCTTAGTCACATGCCCAACAATAAATGTGGCAATGTTATTGGTTTTGGCAATCTGCATGAGTTCAGCAGTAACTTCACGAACCTGAGATACAGAGCCTTGAACGCCAGAAATCTCTGGACTCATTATAGTCTGAATAGAGTCGATAATGAGGAAATCGGGTTTTATAGCCTCCACTTGGCTGCGAACGGCTTGCATATTAGTCTCAGCATACAGATAAAATTCGTTTTCAATATCACCTAAACGTTCGCTCCGCAATTTGATTTGCTCGGCAGATTCTTCTCCAGATACATAGAGGACCGTACCCTTGTTAGCCAGTTGTGTTGACACCTGTAAGAGGAGGGTTGATTTCCCTATCCCTGGATCTCCCCCAATAAGAACCAGACTGCCCGGAACCACACCGCCACCTAAAACACAGTTAAACTCGTCCATATCAGTCTTTATGCGGGCATAATTAATTGAAGAGACTTCTTTTAATTTAGTAGGTTTGGACTTTTCACCCGTTAAACTGACACGAGCATTTTTCACCTCCTGCACCTCAACTTCTTCCTCAAAAGAGGACCAAGAAGAACAGTTGGGACAACGCCCTAGATATTTGGGTGAATTGTAGCCACATTCTCGACAAACAAAAGTTGATTTTTTCTTAGCTATGATAATTCTCCTTCTACGCTTACTCCGGCAGAGTGCCACTTATGCAATGCTTTTTGAAATTTCTTCAAGTTGGCAACTCCGATAGCGGACAAATCGACGGAAACCTTATAATTCTCCTTGAGAGCCGCTAAAACGGAAGCCTTAACACAGCCATTACCATCTACCCCTATAAACTCTATGCTTTTAGTACCATTTCCCTCTAAAAAATCTTTTAAATCTAGATTAGTAAATCAAGAAGCCCGACGCTTCTCAAAAATACGAGAAGATACAAGCAGTAAGCCGGTCGCAAATTTCTTCTTACTATCTTTTCTCTCCCAGAAAGAACGATTGATAATATAGATAACTCGGTCGCTGGGATAGGTAGCAATTTTGTCATTTACAGCTGCAGTCAGTTCTTCATGGTATGCTTTTCCTACAGAAACGTAATCTGACTGCATATCTACAACTAATAAATAGTCTGCCACTTTGTTTCCTCTATTTCCCTGTCGATCCAAATCCACCAGTACGAACACCAGCTGCCTCATCGCCATCAACAATCAAGAAAGGCATAAAGACACCTTGAACAATGCGTTCTCCAACTTCTAGAGTCACGGGTTGATCCGTAATATTTTTCATCTGGGCGAAGATGTGACCTTCATTTCTAGGATTTCCATAGTAATCTCCGTCAATAACGCCAACTGAGTTGATCAAGACCAGACCCTTTTTACGAGGGTTTGACGAACGGTCATAGAGATAGAGGACCTCACCAGGTTGCATGTAAGCCTTAACACCTGTTGGGACGAGAACAATTTCTCCAGGAGCAATGACAGTGTTCTCTGCCACCTTTAAGTCATAACCTGCAGCATGAGCTGTCTCGCGTTTTGGAAGCAAGTCCTGATTGTTATACGTTGATACGAGTTCAAATCCACGAATTTTTGTCATTATTTTTCCTTTCGATACATCTGTTGACTAATTTTGTAAAACTAGCCATGCTAGCTTGAGACTTTTAAATCTATACTATTATAATCTATTCGAAATAAGATGACAAAGGTAATAGTCTAATCACTTTCTCATTAAACGAAGATTGACTTTTAACTAGGAAAACGCTAACAAAGCACTAGGTATAATACTTTTAAGGAGAATTGTCATGAAATTCATCGGACTTGTTGGTACGAATTCAAAACGTTCAACTAATAGACAATTATTGCAATATATTCAGAAACATTTTGCATATAAGGCAGACATCGAACTTGTTGAAATCAAAGACCTTCCTGTCTTTAACAAACCCGCTAACAAGCAATTGCCAGAAAGTGTCCTTGAAATCGTTAAAAAAATCGATGAGGCTGATGGTGTTATTATTGGAACACCTGAGTATGACCACTCAATTCCTGCCGTTCTCATGAACGCTTTAGCTTGGGTTTCATACGGTGTTTTCCCTCTTTTGAATAAGCCAGTTGTGATTACAGGGGCATCTTACGGAACACTCGGGGCTTCTCGTGCGCAGTTACAACTTCGTCAAATCTTGAATGCTCCAGAAATCAAAGCTAATATGCTTCCAGACGAATTCTTACATTCACATTCCCTACAAGCTTTTGATAGCAATGGTGATTTAGTCGACCTTGATGTCATCATAAAACTAGATGCTATTTTCGATGACTTCCGTCTCTACGTCAAAATTACTGGTAAACTCTCACATGCTACAGAGTTGCTACATAAAGAAGCTGAAGACTTCGACTGGGAAAGCCTATGGGACAGGAGAATAGCAACCATGAAATTTGTTGGACTCCTTGGAGCAAATTATGACCAATCATATAACCGTAAACTGCTCGAATTTATCAGAAGACATTTTGAAATAAAATTTGAACTTGAAGTTTTGGAAATTGATGAAGTTCCCATATTTAACCAAGATGAAAAATTGGACGAAAGCTTCCAACTTCGCTTACTCAATAACAAAATTACTCGCGCTGACGGTGTTATCATTGCAACACCTGAGCACAACCACACTATCTCTGCAGCACTTAAATCAATTTTGGAGTGGCTCTCATTCGAAGTACACCCATTTGAAAGCAAGCCTGTTATGATTGTTGGTGCTTCTTACTACGACCAAGGACTTCACGTGCCCAAGTGCATTTGCGTAAAATCCTTGAAGCACCTGGTGTCAATGCCTATACACTTCCAGGTAATGAATTCTTTCTTGGAAAGGCCAAAGAAGCCTTTAACCTTGATGGGAACATTACTAACGAAGGTACTATTAACTTCCTTGAACAATGCTTAGATAATTTCATCCAATATGTAGGAGTGGTTTCTAAATTGAAAAAACCAAAACCAATCGAACCTGAAGACTTGGATTGTAACAACCCAATCGCTACAACTGTTACTGAGGTCGACCCTGATGATCCTGAATGGGTAGAAAAAGTAGCTGAAATTACTGGTGCGGTATCTGGCGATATCTACATAAAATTGGATAACGGTATTTTGACGGTTAATCAAATTGACATGTTCCTCAAGGCTATGCCATTTGAATTGACCTATGCCGATGATAACAACAAGTTCCTCTACTACAATAACGCCCATCAAGATCCGGATACTGTGTTTGCCAAACGTGTGCCACCTCAATCTGGTAGCCGTATGTCAACTATTCACGGCTCACTTCCACCAGCTCGTATGAAAAATGTAGAATGGGTTATCGGTACACTTCGTAATGGTAACTAAGAATATGTTCGTACGATTGTTCCAGGGTCACCTGAAGGAGTTATCAATACCCATAACTATCAGGCTATGTACTATATGATGATGGTTCTTATGCAGGAATCAATGAAATAGTCTTTAACTTTAAACCATGGCTTAACTGGTATCTCGAAACAACTGGTCAACGCCTTGTCGGAGGAAGCGGTCCTTTTGCACCAGCTGCAGCTAGTCATGGCGGTAGCGACGCCACATCTGGTGCATCAGATGCGGGTGGTCATGGTGGCGACGCAGCCCCAACCGCAGATGCCACATCTGGAGCATCCTCATATTAAGACTTGGAAAAGTTGGGACAAAATGTCCTGACTTTTTTTCATGGTCATCTTAGATTCATTTTCACTCGAGCTTGCGCATTTGTCCATGCCCCATGCCACACATTTTAGAGGTAAACCTATGTCTCAATTTCAAGAAAAAGTCTTCGCTTCTTGCACTAAAAAAAGCTCTCTTTGACGAAAGTCTGGGGCGCTATGCCTTGCGTTCTATGCTTGCAGGAGCTTATCTTACCATGTCAACTGCTGTAGGAATTATTGGCGCGGATGTTATCGCTACAGGTATTCTAGCCCTTTCTCGTTTTGTCATTGCCTTTATCTTTGCCATCGGACTGGTCTTCGTTCTCATATTCAATGGAGAGTTGGCTACTTCAAAGATGATGTTCCTGACCAGTGGTGCCTATTATGGTAAAATCAAATGGAGAAAGATGTGTACCATCCTCCTCTACCGTACCTTCTTTAATTTTGTCGGTGCCCTAATCTTGGCCTAGTTCTTCAACCAATCCTTCTCTTTCCAACATTTGACTGATAAGAGTTTCTGAGTTACTGCTGTCTCAACCAAGCTTGGAAAAACAGATTGGATGAACTTTACAGAAGGTATTACAGATAATATGTTCGTTAATATTTCTATCTTGGGCTACATGCTCCTCAAAGAAGAATCTGTTAAAATTTTCATTGCGCTATCAGCTATCTTTATGTTTGTCTTTTTTATTAATGAACACTTGATTGCTAACTTTGCCTCTTTCATGTTGCTAGGTTTCAACGGTGTGCGTGATTCTGTGGATAATTTCACTTTGTCGAATATTCTACGTCAGTGGGTAGTCGTTTTCTTCGGTAACTGGATTGGCAGAGGAATTTTCATTGGTTTGGCATATTCTTGGCTCAATAAAACCAAAACACCTCACATTGATTAGGAGACCACATGCGTCAAAAAACATTCAACAAACAAACCAGCCTAGCTATTCTACTGTATTTTATTTGCCTAGCCCTTGCAGTTGCTATTGATTTAATCTTTTTCAAAGTCAAAAATATGTATCATACGTTTGCTTTAGCGGCTATCTTTGCAGGCTGGGTCTACTTAGGGCTTATCAGAAAGACAAAACAATTTGGAGCGATTACCTGTCTGGGTATCTTTATGTCCCTCTTCTTCTTTGCCTCTGGGCACTTTGTTCTAGCCTTTCTTCCTAGCTTTCTAGCTGGCCTTGTCGCTGACTTTCTAGCTAAGAAAGGGAACTATGAGAATAGTAAACTTAATTTGCTCTCCTATATGGTCTTTTCCCTAGGGAACTTAGCACCCATTATCACCATGTGGCTTGCGCCTAAAGCTTATATCGCACAGCTCCTAGCCAAAGGAAAAACTCAAGATTATGTAAATCAAGTTATGGTTCCCTTTACAGGCAGTCATGCCTTAATCCTGATTGGAGGAACGCTCATAGCTGCTTTCATTGGAGGCTACATTGCCAAAAATTGGCTGAAAAAATAAATGGCCATCAGCCTTCCGGACAGAGAGTACAAGACAAACATGCTTTTCTTATGTTATAATGAGAGAGAATACTGTCTTTTTCTACTTTGTTAGAAAGCACCTAAAGGGAGACCTAATGATGAAAAAACAAAAAATCGCTGTCTTGGGCCCTGGTTCATGGGGAACTGCCCTTGCTCAGGTACTCAACGACAACGGACACGAGGTCCGTATTTGGGGAAACATCCCTGAACAAATTGATGAAATTAACGAGAAACACACCAACACCCGCTACTTCAAGGATGTGGTTTTAGATGAAAACATTAAAGCCTACAGGGAACTGTCTGAAGCTCTTGATAGTGTTGACGCTGTTCTCTTTGTTGTTCCAACCAAAGTTACTCGCTTAGTTGCTAAACAAGTTGCCGAACTTTTAGACCACAAAGTTGTTGTCATGCATGCTTCAAAAGGATTGGAACCTGGAACACACGAACGTCTTTCAACAATCCTTGAAGAAGAGATTCCTGAGGAACTTCGCAGTGACATTGTTGTCGTATCTGGTCCAAGCCACGCTGAAGAAACTATCGTTCGCGATATCACTTTGATTACAGCAGCATCTAAGGATCTTGAAGCGGGACGCTATGTCCAAGGTATTTTCAGTAATAACTACTTCCGCCTCTATACCAATTCAGATGTGATTGGTGTTGAAACAGCTGGTGCTCTTAAAAACATTATCGCGGTAGGTGCAGGTGCCCTCCACGGTATGGGATACGGGGACAATGCTAAGGCAGCCGTTATTACTCGTGGACTTGCAGAAATTACTCGTCTTGGTGTGAAACTCGGTGCCGATCCTTTGACTTACAGCGGTCTATCTGGGGTTGGTGACCTTATTGTTACAGGAACTTCTATCCATTCACGTAACTGGCGTGCTGGGGATGCGCTCGGTCGTGGAGAAAAACTAGAAGATATTGAACGTAACATGGGAATGGTTATCGAAGGAATTTCAACCACTAAGGTTGCCTACGAAATCGCTCAAGAACTTGGCGTCTACATGCCAATTACAACAGCAATCTACAAATCTATCTATGAGGGTGCTGATATCAAGGAATCTATTCTTAATATGATGTCCAATGAATTACGCTCTGAAAATGAATGGGATAAAAAATAAAAATCTAAGGAGTTCTCATGAAGAATCAAAAAGTTAGAAAAGCTATCATTCCCGCTGCAGGACTCGGAACACGCTTTTTACCAGCTACTAAGGCCTTGGCCAAAGAAATGTTGCCAATCGTTGACAAACCAACCATCCAATTTATCGTTGAAGAAGCCCTCAAATCAGGTATTGAAGATATCTTGGTGGTTACTGGTAAATCAAAACGTTCTATCGAAGACCACTTTGATTCAAACTTTGAGTTAGAATACAACTTGGAACAAAAAGGCAAGACAGACTTGTTGAAATTGGTTAATGACACCACTGCTATCAATCTCCACTTTATCCGTCAAAGCCATCCACGCGGTCTTGGAGATGCAGTCCTTCAAGCTAAAGCATTTGTCGGAAATGAGCCATTTGTTGTTATGCTTGGTGACGACCTCATGGATATCACTAACGACAAAGCTGTACCATTAACTAAGCAACTCATTAACGATTATGAGGAAACACACGCATCAACCATTGCAGTTATGTCTGTACCTCACGAAGAAGTTTCTTCTTATGGTGTCATCGCCCCTCAAGGCAAAGGCGAAAATGGCCGTTATAGCGTTGAAACTTTCGTTGAAAAACCAAATCCAGAGGATGCACCAAGTGATCTTGCTATCATCGGTCGTTATCTTCTAACACCTGAAATTTTCGGTATTTTGGAAACTCAAAAACCAGGTGCTGGAAATGAAGTTCAATTGACTGATGCTATTGATACCCTTAACAAGACACAACGCGTCTTTGCTCGCGAATTTACTGGAGACCGTTATGATGTCGGTGACAAATTCGGATTCATGAAAACGTCTATCGATTACGCACTTAAACATCCTCAAGTTAAAGATGACCTTAAGCAATACCTCATTGACTTGGGCCACAAACTTGAAGGCAAACCAGCTAAAAAAGACTAATATAAAATTCATCGAACAGAATGAACAGCTCCCTGTCAAGTGGACAATGAAATAATAAAATATTAGGCGACGGCCTTGCCCCTCTTGAAATGAGGAACAAGGCCGTTATTGCGCTCTTGA
>DOTL01000011.1 GCA_003521145.1 Streptococcus sp.
TTAGATACGGTAGTCGCTTAGCGTTTATCCGCCATAGCTCAGTTGGTAGTAGCGCATGACTGTTAATCATGATGTCGTAGGTTCGAGTCCTACTGGCGGAGTATAGATTTCATTGTTGGGATTAGGTCTAGCTTTTTTTGTTTTATCACTTTTATAGTGACATATATGTCGCTATTTTATTTCTTATCTATCTCTTATAATAGGTTTCGTAATTATTTTAATTACGAAAATTATATCTATTAATAGGAGGTTTAATGGAAGAAGAAGTTTTTGTTCATGCATATGAAGTTGTAAGGCCGATTGTACTTAAGGCTAGTAGACAATATTTCATCCAACTTTGGGATCAAGCTGATATGGAGCAAGAGGCTATGATGACGCTTTATCAACTTTTAAAAAAGTTTCCTGAGTTAGCGTCTGATGATGATAAGCTTCGACGTTATTTCAAAACTAAATTTAGGAATAGGTTGAATGATGAGGTTAGAAGACAGGAGTCTGTAAAAAGACAAGCTAATAGACAATGTTATATCGAAATTTCAGATATTGCTTTTTGTCTTCCGAATAAAGAGTTAGATGCGGTAGATAGGCTTGTTTATGATGGACAGCTTGATGCTTTCCGTAATCAGTTGTCTTCGGAAGATGCTACTAAGTTAGACCGTCTGCTAGCTGGAGAATGTTTTAGAGGTCGAAAAAAGATGATCAGGGAGTTAAAATTTTGGATGGTAGATTTTGATCCTTATAATGAAGATGATTAATTTTGAATATAGATTCTAGTCTAGTATTATTGAGTAAAAGTCATAAAAAAACACTTCGTAAGTAGATTTCTGTTATCTATCTTTTGAAGTGTTTTTTTAATGTTGTGTAAAGAATTTATTTTACTGCTATTGGGTTTCCAATGAATCTTGGAAGTTCAATGTTTTCTTTGATTAGAGCCTCTTGGTAAAGTTTTAAGAAGTCAGCATAGATATGAGTTTGTTGTCCATTTTGTGTAAAAATATCAATACGAAATACTAGTTGTCCAGAAGGATTTGTGCTTAATCCAATGATATTTGGAGCTCCACAGATTTGAGGATAGTTTTCAATGTTTTCTTGATTTACTTCTTGTATGATGCTTGTCACTTTATTGATATCGGTTGACGGATAGACTGGGATATCAATTTGAGCTCTCATGTCCCCTCGAGATTTGTTGGATACAATTGTGATAATTCTGTTAGGTATAAAATGGAGGGTTCCATCAAATCCTCGAATTTGAGTAGTTCGAATACCGACGGTTGAAACAAGGCCTGTAACGGCTCCTACTTCAACTGAATCACCGACTTCAAATTGGTTTTCTAACAATATGAAAAAACCATTAACGACATCAGATAGGAAGCCTTGAGCTCCTAGACCAAGAGCAACCCCAGCAAGTCCTGCCCCAGCAAGGAGGCTAGATACTGGGACCCCAAGAATACTAAGAAGCCAGTAAACAAGGAAGAAGTATAGCACGTAGTTCATGCAATTGTGTAGTAATCGTTCAATGGTTTTTTGTCGAGCAGGTGTTTGAATTGTCCAAGCTAGAGAGCGTCCCACTGTATGTTTGAAAAGGAAGTTGATAATCTTCTTACTAAGAAGAAAGATGGTGAGGAGAATGAGAAGCTTAATCCCTTTTATAATGAGTACCATTAGGGTCTCTTCAAAATTAAATTGTTGGATGTATCTTTGTAAAATATTCATAGCTTTAGTTTATCAAAAATTTGAAAAAGTAGCAGTTCCTAACGATTTTCTTGTGATTAAATTGGAGAAAAAAACTTTTAAAAGACTTTGAAATATGGTAAACTAAACTGTATCTATAAAAAATTTTAAGGAGAATGACTACATGTCTGTATCATTTGAAAACACAGCCACTAACCGTGGTGTGGTGACATTCACTATCGGTCAAGATAAAATTCAACCAGCTTTGGATCAAGCATTTAACAAGGTTAAAAAGAATTTGAACGCTCCAGGCTTTCGTAAAGGACACATGCCTCGTGCCGTATTTAACCAAAAATTTGGTGAAGAAGCTCTTTACGACGATGCATTGAATGCAATTCTTCCAGCAGCTTATGAAGTAGCGATTGCTGAACTTGGTCTTGATGTTGTTGCACAACCAAAAATTGATGTAAAATCAATTGAAAAAGGCCAAGATTGGACACTTACTGCAGAAGTTGTTACAAAACCTGAAGTAAAACTTGGTGCATATAAAGATCTTGAAGTTTCAGTTGAGGCTTCTAAAGAAGTTACTGATGAAGAAGTTGATGCTAAGCTTGAAAACGAACGCAAAAACTTGGCTGAATTGGTCGTTAAAGAAGGTGAAGCTGAAAATGGCGATACTGTTGTTATCGACTTTGTTGGTTCAGTAGATGGTGTTGAATTTGACGGTGGTAAGGGTGAAAACCACTCTCTTGAACTTGGTTCAGGTCAATTTATCCCAGGTTTCGAAGACCAATTGGTTGGAGCAAAAGCAGGTGATGAAGTAGAAGTTAAAGTTACTTTCCCAGAAGACTATCAAGCTGCTGACCTTGCAGGTAAAGCTGCTGTATTTGTTACTAAAGTTAACGAAGTTAAAGCTAAAGAAGTTCCTGCTCTTGATGATGAGTTGGCTAAAGATCTTGACGATGAAGTTGAAAATCTTGCTGAGTTGAAAGCTAAATACCGTAAAGAACTTGAAGCAGCTAAAGAAATCGCATATGATGACGCTGTTGAAGGTGCTGCACTTGATTTGGCTGTTGAAAACGCTGAAATCGTTGAGTTGCCAGCAGAAATGGTTGAAGACGAAGTTCACCGTGCTATGAACGAATTCATGGGTAACATGCAACGTCAAGGTATCTCTCCTGAAATGTACTTCCAAATCACTGGTACAACTCAAGAAGATCTTCACAAACAATATGAAGCTGACGCTGACAAACGTGTGAAAACTAACCTTGTTATCGAAGCTGTTGCTGCTGCTGAAGGATTCGATGCTACAAAAGAAGAAATCCAAAAAGAGATAAATGACCTTGCAGCTGAGTACAACATGGAAGTATCACAAGTTTCTGCACTTCTTTCACCTGAAATGCTTAAACACGATATCACTATGAAGAAAGCTGTTGAAGTTATCACAAGCACAGCAAAAGTTAAATAAAATGACTAAAATCAAGTTTCTGTTGAGACTTGATTTTTTCTTCTATAAATGCTTTGACTATTGACTCTTTTTAGCGTAAAATAAAAGGTAGCGAAAAATTGATTGCTGAGCTATCTCTGATAGAAACTAGCTTGAGTAAGAATGAAGGAGAACCACTTTGGAACTAGACGTATTTGCTGGACAAGAAAAAAGTGAATTATCAATGATTGAAGTGGCCCGTGCTATCTTAGAAACACGTGGCCGTGATAATGAAATGTATTTCAATGATTTGGTCAATGAAATTCAAAATTACTTAGAAAAATCGGATGCTGATATCCGCAATGCTTTGCCACTCTTTTATTCAGATTTGAATACGGATGGAAGTTTCATTCCACTAGGTGATAACAAATGGGGCTTGCGTTCATGGTATACAATTGATGAAATCGATGAAGAGGTCATCACATTGGAAGATACTGATGAAAATGCACCAAAACGTAAGAACAAGAAAGTTAATGCCTTTATGGATGGTGATGAAGATGCCATCGATTATAATGACGATGATTCAGAAGATGAGAACTTCACACCTGATTCTGATAGTCTTGAATATGACGATGATAGCGAAGATGATGAGAAAGCTGAAGTGGAATCTTATGACTCTGAGTTGAATGAAATTATTCCAGATGATGATTTGGATGATGTTGAGTTGTCAGAAGAAGATGATGACGATGACTATGAGGATGAGTCAAACGACTAAGTTTTCATTGACAAATGGTCTTGGATAGTTTAGACTATTTATCGGGCACCTCTTTTGAAGAGGTCATGATTAAGACTCCCAGAGTAAAACTCTTGGGGGTCATTTTGTTTTTAGTCATTTACTGGACTTGTCTAAGGTGAGGTACTATGTACTGCTCCGATCAGGTACTAGGAAAGGACTGTCGTGATTATCTGAGTGGGTAATCAATCTACTATCTGTAGTTGTTTTGAATTATATTATAAGGAGTTAACATGACAAAATATATTTTCGTCACTGGTGGTGTGGTATCTTCAATTGGTAAAGGGATTGTAGCTGCAAGTCTTGGACGTTTGCTTAAGAACCGTGGTCTTAAGGTTACGATTCAAAAATTCGATCCTTACATCAATATTGACCCAGGGACAATGAGTCCTTACCAACACGGTGAAGTTTATGTCACTGATGATGGTGCTGAAACTGACCTTGACCTTGGTCACTACGAACGTTTTATCGATATTAATCTTAATAAATACTCTAACGTGACTACTGGTAAGATTTATAGCGAAGTTTTGCGCAAGGAACGTAAAGGGGAGTATCTTGGTGCGACTGTTCAGGTGATTCCGCATATCACAGATGCTTTGAAAGATAAGATTAAGCGTGCAGCGACAACGACTGATTCAGATGTCATTATCACTGAAGTTGGTGGTACGGTTGGGGATATTGAAAGTCTTCCATTCCTTGAAGCGCTTCGTCAAATGAAGGCTGATGTGGGTTCTGACAACGTTATGTATATCCACACAACGCTTCTTCCTTATTTGAAGGCTGCTGGTGAAATGAAGACAAAACCAACACAACACTCTGTTAAGGAATTGCGTGGTTTGGGCATCCAACCAAATATGTTGGTTATTCGTACAGAACAACCTGCTGGTCAAGGAATCAAGAATAAATTGGCTCAGTTCTGTGATGTTGCACCTGAGGCTGTTATCGAATCACTTGACGTGGAACATATCTATCAAGTGCCACTTAATATGCAGGCTCAAGGTATGGATCAAATCGTTTGTGATCATTTGAAACTGGATGCTCCAGCTGCAGATATGACAGAATGGTCTGCTATGGTTGATAGGGTGCTTAATCTTAAGAAAACAACTAAGATTGCCCTTGTCGGTAAGTATGTGGAGCTTCATGATGCTTACTTGTCAGTGGTTGAGGCACTTAAACACTCTGGTTTGGAAAATGATACTGCCATTGATATTGACTGGGTAAATGCTAATGATTTGACTGCTGAAAATGTTGCTTCTCGTTTGGCTGACGCTGATGGTATCATCGTTCCTGGTGGTTTTGGTCAACGTGGTACTGAAGGTAAGATTCAAGCTATTCGTTATGCACGTGAAAATGATGTGCCAATGTTGGGTGTCTGTCTCGGTATGCAATTGACATGTATTGAGTTTGCTCGTCATGTCCTTCACTTGGATGGTGCTAATTCAGCTGAGCTTGATCCAAACACTAAATACCCAATTATCGATATTATGCGTGATCAAATTGACATTGAAGACATGGGTGGTACTCTTCGTCTCGGTCTTTACCCATGTAGGTTGAAACCAGGTTCTAAGGCTGCTGCCGCTTATGGCAACCAAGAAGTTGTTCAACGTCGTCACCGTCACCGTTATGAATTTAATACTAAGTTCCGTAAACAGTTTGAGGCTGAGGGCTTTGTGTTCTCAGGTGTGTCACCAGATAATCGTTTGATGGAAGTTGTAGAACTCCCAGACAAGAAATTCTTTGTGGCAGCTCAATACCACCCAGAATACCATAGCCGTCCAAACCATGCTGAGGAACTTTACACTGCCTTTGTGACAGCAGCGGTTGAAAATGCTAAATAATTATCTAAGACAGAGTGGGATAGCCCACTCTGTTTTTTATTGGCTCCTTTTATGCTAAAATAAAGGGAATAATAAGAAAGAACGAGGAAAACAAATGGCTAAATTTGGCTTTTTGTCAGTATTAGAAGAAGAACTAGATAAGCACCTGGACTATGATTTCGCTATGGACTGGGATAAAAAGAATCATGCTGTAGAAGTAACGTTTATCCTAGAAGCGCAAAACAGTAGCAATGTGGAGACTATTGATGATAAGGGTGAGGTGTCTGATGAAGATGTTATTTTTGAAGACTACGTGCTCTTTTACAATCCAGCAAAATCACGTTTTGATGAGGAGGACTACCTAGTGACAATCCCATACGAACCTAAGAAAGGTCTATCTCGTGAGTTTTTGGCCTATTTTGCGGAGACCTTGAATGAGGTAGCAACAGAAGGATTGAGTGACTTGATGGATTTTCTATCTGATGATGGACCTGAGGAATTCGGTTTGGTTTGGGGCAAAGAAGCTTTCGAAAAAGGGAAGGCTCAACTTGAAGAGAAGGTGTTTTTTGCTTATCCAAGGTATTAAAGGGAGTGAAAAGGGATGGATGCTTATCTAAAGGATCAGTTAGATTTTACAGGTGTTAAGGTTGCCTTACTCGTAGGGAAAAATATTTTGGTCATTCTCAGAGATAATAAACCAGGTATTCCTTGGCCAAATATGTGGGAATTACCAGGTGGGGATTGTGTCATAATAATGACAGGTGCTTAAAACGCTGTCAAATCAAGGATTTGAGTGTTCTACAATCTGTCATTAAGGAGGAAAAATTTATTTTTTATTTATAATATCATATCGCACAAGCGAGGACATTTTAATAAGTGTTCTCATTTTTTTATTTTCAGGAGGAATTCATGCAAAAGAAGGAACAATCATCACGCCAAATCGTGATGTGTCATCTCGTGGCTATTTTAGGAGTTGATATTGTGAAAGCAACTCAGCTAATTGATGAAATGGAACAAACAGGTTTAATCCGATTTGATGAATTTGGAAATATTGGACTTTTAGTCTTGGAGGGACAATCATGAAACGAATTACCGCTAATCAGTATCAGACATCAGAGCGTTATTATAAACTCCCTAAAATTTTGTTTGAGAGTGAACGTTATAAGGATATGAAGCTGGAGGTTAAGGTAGCCTACGCGGTTTTAAAAGATAGGTTGGAGCTGTCTTTGGGTAAGGGTTGGATTGATGAGGATGGGGCTATTTACTTGATTTATTCCAATTCAAATCTGATGGAACTATTAGGCTGTTCAAAGTCAAAACTACTCTCTATCAAGAAAACCTTACGCGAATATGGCTTAATTGATGAAGTCCAACAGTCCTCTAGTGAAAGAGGTCGAATGGCAAATAAAATTTACTTGGGGGAATTAGAACATGAAACTACCCCAGTCTTACATACAGACGGGGCTAGTGTTAAAAAAACACTAGGGGGGTCTCAAAGAAAGACGGGGCCGGTCTTAAATTCAGCCCCTAGTGAGACTGAAGGAAGTGAGACTAAATATAGTGAAACTAAAAGGAGTGATTTCCTTATTGAGGACGAGGAGGAGAGGCAGCTAGTAGATGAGAAACAAGAAGAGAACTTTACTTCAAAAGTCGATGGCGTGACCAAGTACGATCGAGACTATATTTGGGGTTTGGTTCATGACCAGTTAAGACAGACAGGTCTATCTCAGTCGGCTAGTGACTATGCCATGCTCTATTTTAGTGACCGTTATCAGTATGCTTTGGAACATATGCGATTTGCTCGGTCAGCGGAAGTAATAGCTGAATACGTATTTAATGGTGTGCTGTCAGAGTGGACCAAGCAACTGAGACGACAAGAAGTAAAGGGAGGTGAATAAGGTGATTTGGTGGATACTAGGTGGAATCTATCTGATTTCTATCATCATTTTGATTGTTGAAATCATCCATGCACCAGAAATGGATGAACATATATAAGCAAGAGTTTTACATGTGTAAGGCTCTTTTTTAGTTGGAAAGAGAGGAAAAATGAAATTTTTAGATTTATTTGCTGGGATAGGCGGTTTTAGGCTAGGGTTGGAATCACAGGGTCATAAATGCCTGGGCTTTTGTGAAATTGATAAATTCGCTAGAATATCTTATAAAGCTATGTTTAACACAGAAGGGGAAATAGAATACCATGACATTAAAGAGGTCACAGACCGAGATTTTAGACAATTTAGAGGGCAAGTGGACATCATCTGCGGGGGATTTCCTTGCCAAGCATTTTCACTCGCAGGCAGACGATTGGGATTTGAAGATACTCGAGGGACTCTCTTTTTTGAGATTGCTCGAGCGGCCAAACAAATCCAACCACGTTTTCTATTTTTGGAAAACGTCAAAGGCCTACTCAATCACGACAAGGGACGGACGTTCTCCACAATCCTCACCACGCTGGATGAATTGGGGTATGATGTCGAATGGCAAGTGCTTAACAGTAAAGACTTTCAAGTGCCCCAAAACAGAGAACGGGTCTTTATTATCGGACATTCTAGAAGATACCGTTCCAGATTCATATTTCCTCTCAGAGGAGAAAACAGCCCAGCTCATCTTGAAAGGCTAGGCAATATCAATCCATCTAACCGTGGTTTGAATGGTGAAGTTTATCTGACGAGTGGACTCGCCCCTACACTAACAAGAGGTAAAGGAGAGGGGGCTAAAATCGCCATTCCAGTCTTAACACCAGATAGACAAGAAAAACGGCAACATGGACGTCGCTTTAAGGACAATCAAGACACTATGTTTACTTTGACCAGTCAAGACAAACACGGGGTTGTTGGCGCAGGAAATCTGCCGACTAGCTTTGACCAGACTGGAAGAGTATTTGACATATCTGGCTTGTCACCGACCTTGACCACCATGCAAGGTGGAGACAAGGTTCCAAAGATACTGCTGAGGGAGGAGCTGCCATTTCTGAAAATCAAGGAAGCTACAAAAAGAGGGTACGCAAAGGCAACTCTTGGAGACTCTGTCAATCTGGCTTATCCAGATTCAACCAAACGTAGGGGACGAGTGGGAAAGGGAATATCCAATACCTTGACGACTTCAGACAATATGGGAGTGGTGGTCGCTGCTCTGGAATATCGACAGGATAAGTGGTATGAAGTCACAGGCATTGTCTTAGACGGAAAACTCTATCGCCTGAGAATTAGACGACTGACACCAAGAGAGTGTTTCAGACTTCAAGGCTTTCCTGATTGGGCTTATGAAAGAGCAGAAAGTGTTTCCAGTAAGAGCCAACTATACAAACAGGTAGGCAATAGCGTGACTGTCACAGTTATTGAAGCCATTGCGAGAGAATTTAGAAGAATAGAAGAGGAAGAAAAACATGAACCTACTACATAAGAAAAGTATCCTAGAGTGTACTGAATTAGAAGAACGTATTCACCAAGCTGAAACCAAGCAGTTATTACAAAAGATATTGTCGCTCCCCAATTTTGATTGTGACTTTGAGGTAACTTTTGAAGATGATTACCACAAAGAGATGAATGATCCCCTATTCTACGAATCCAATCTTCATCGGATTTCGGATTTTTTGGAAACTAGGGATATTAAAAATGGTGTAGATACACTATTGACGAAGGACAACCACCTAGCCTTTCGTGCCTTTGGTGAAAATTATACTGCTAAGGGAAAGGATGGCATTTTAACGACTTTGGTGATGGTCAAGTGCTTTGGTGAAGGACGGATGCCCGTTGATATGAGTCGCTATTTCTCAACTCCACAACCAACAGTTGAAAATAGCCTAACCCTATAAGGAGGAGCCTATGCTTGAGGTATATCTAGGAAATAATGACAATACAAATCAAGACTTACTAACCATTTTGACGACCTATGGTGTGACTTACCGTTGTACAAAAGCATGTGATGTAAATCGTGAAATCATACTGTCACTCTTTGCCAAAACCATGGATTGTTTTGAGTTACTGTCGCCCCGATTTCTTCGCTTTAAGCGTCAATACACCATCAGTTTAAACGAGATGATCCAGCTCATTCTCCAAAAGCCAGACCAAAACCTTCGTCTACCTCTCATTGTCTGTCAGAATCATGTCTATCCAGCTGTTGGGCTAGACGAAGTGCGAACATTTCTACCCAAACAGGTAAAAGAAGAGCTGTTTCAGGCCAGCTTGATGAAACAAGTGACAGGGTAGGTGTGAAGATGAATGAACGATTTTGGGACAATTTAGAAATCATACTCTCAGAAAAAGACCTCACTTGGGCAGAACTTGCTCGCAAAGTATTCAAAGGTCAATATGTTTATCCCAGTGAGTTTAATCGCCTCTATCAAAAATTATGGCATTACAAATCCAATCGTCTAATGCCACAGACAAGATGGGTTGAACGAATCGTTTTAGTCTTAGATATTGATTATGAAGATTTATTCAAGAGGTGACAATGATAAGGATAGTGTTGTTTTATCTAGCCATACAGCTTAACGGTCTTCTTGTGAGTTTATACCTGCATGACTATATGACGATTAAGGTTTTAATCCTGCTACAAATGCTTCTTTTAGGTGTAGCTTGTCTAGAGATTACTCATCGCAAAACTGTTCAAGCGAAAAATATAACCTTACAAAATCGCCTAAGATGGTTGCTTCTTGGCTTTGAGTGTATGGTTGCTTTTGCAGTCTTAATTAGTTTTCTTTTTCCAGTTCAGACTAGGAATCAAGCGGTATTGGTACAAGTAGGAAAACAGGTTCTTCCTATTATCTTTTTATTGTTTCTGGCCAATGCAAGTGTCCTTGAAGAAATTGTTTATAAGCAATTGTTGTGGGAAAAATTGATATTGCCTTTTGTACAAATAGGCGTGACCAGTTTTCTCTTTGCTCTATCCCATGGACCCAATCAGTTAGGGAGTTGGCTCATGTATATCTGTCTTGGCTTGACCTTGGCTGTTGTTCGATTGAAAACAGATTGTAAGGCGGCGATTATCTTACATTTGCTTTGGAATAGTTTAGTTTCTGTCTTAACCTTCTTGTGATACCAAAATCAAGAGTTCTTCCGTATTATGGAAGCACCTTATGTTTGATAGGGAATTCAAATAAGAGGAGGTCACCATGTCATCTGAACAACAAGAACGTCAAGCGATACAATACGTGGAAAGAAGTAGTTTATTGACAGTTAGAACCCTCTTAAAGCTCTTAGAATGGTCGGCTAGGCAAGCCTTAGCCCAAGACTCAGCTTATAAGATAGGGTTTCAAAAACTGGAAGAACTCCTTCAAAGCCCTTACGCCATTGAAGCGATAGATGTTAGTAAAGACATTTTAGATAAGCCAATTGATGTGGAGAAATTCAAGGAGCTAATGGAGTCAGAAAAACTGCCGATTGCTATTAGTTGGCAAAAAGACTATCTCTACTTCTATGCCAAGGATAAGACCTTGCTTGATCATCACTTAGATGAATTGTTGAAGAAACTGATGTCAAACCCAGAAAAATTAGAAGGTCTAACCTTTGATAAAACCTTGGATCAAGAGATAGAACTTGCCAAAGAGAAAATTAGAGTGACAGAACCTTCAGCAGTCAAAACCAAGGAGGTGACCTTGTAATGTATTCTAGGCAAAAAGCATTTGTCTTTGGACTCTTGGGTCTTGCTTTTGGCTATTTCTGTCACCGTCTAACCCTACTCTATGATAGTTTAACCAATGACCCACCTATGGATCGTTTAGCCTACATCTTAGGAGAAGGGCTAAATCAAGTCTTCAATCCTTTATGGCTTTTTACTTTTACTCAAAAATCTCTTCTTGCCTTTATTCTTGGGATTCTAACGATGATGTTAGTCTATCTTTATGTATCGACAGGACAGAAGGTCTATCGAGAAGGGGAAGAATACGGTTCTGCCCGATTTGGAACCAGTAAGGAAAAGCGATACTTTTACAGTAAGAATCCTTTCAATGACACGATTCTGGCTAGAGATGTCCGTCTGACCTTGTTGGAAAAAAAGAAACCCCAGTTTGATAGAAATAAGAATTTAATTATAATTGGTGGTTCTGGAGCAGGAAAGACCTTTCGCTTTGTCAAACCCAATCTGATACAGCTTAACTGTTCTAACATTGTCGTTGACCCAAAGGACCACTTAGCAGAAAAAACAGGAAAACTCTTTTTAGAAAATGGCTATCAGATCAAGATTTTAGACCTGGTTAATATGACCAATTCAGATGGTTTTAATCCCTTTCGTTATGTAGAAACTGAGAATGATTTGAACCGCATGTTAACGGTCTATTTTAATAATACGAAAGGAAATGGTTCTCGTAGTGATCCTTTTTGGGACGAGGCTTCCATGACCTTGGTGCGAGCCATTGCTTCTTACTTGGTGGATTTTTACAATCCTCCAGGTAGTTCAAAACAAGAACAGGAATCAAGACGCAAGCGTGGTCGCTATCCAGCTTTTTCAGAGATTGGGAAACTCATCAAACTCTTATCAAAGGGAGACAATCAGGACAAAAGTGTTCTTGAAGTCCTGTTTGAAGATTATGCTAAAAAATACGGTCACGAAAACTTTACTATGCGAAATTGGGCGGATTTCCAAAACTATAAGGATAAGACGTTGGATTCGGTGATTGCGGTCACAACAGCCAAGTTTGCCCTCTTTAATATCCAATCGGTGATTGATTTAACGCAGCGAGATACCCTGGATTTGAAAACATGGGGAACGCAGAAGACTATGGTCTATCTTGTCATTCCAGACAATGATACTACCTTTCGCTTTCTCTCTGCCCTCTTTTTCTCCACTGTTTTTTCCACCTTGACCAGACAGGCTGATGTGGACTTCAAAGGGCTACTGCCGATTCATGTTAGAAGCTATCTGGATGAGTTTGCGAATGTCGGAGAAATCCCAGACTTTGCCGAACAAACCTCAACAGTTCGCTCTAGGAATATGAGTCTAGTACCAATCTTGCAAAATATCGCCCAACTCCAAGGACTTTATAAGGAAAAAGAAGCTTGGAAAACTATTCTGGGGAACTGTGATAGCCTCCTCTATTTTGGGGGAAATGACGAGGAAACTTTCAAATTCATGAGTGGTCTTTTAGGCAAACAAACCATTGATGTCAGAAGCACCAGTCGTTCTTTTGGGCAGACCGGTTCAAGTTCGACCTCTCACCAGAAAATTGCCCGTGACTTGATGACGGCTGATGAAGTCGGGAATATGAAACGAGATGAGTGCCTCGTAAGAATTGCAGGAGTGCCAGTATTTAGATCAAAGAAATATTTTCCACTCAAACATAAGAATTGGAAATGGCTTGCGGATAAGGAATCTGATGAACGCTGGTGGCATTATCGCATCAATCCCCTAGCTGCTGAGGAAGAGCTAGATTTGTCAGGCCATAAAATAAGGGATTTAAGCACAGAAACGTCACTACATTAATAGAAATGAGGAAAAATATGAATCAAAAACTAACAGGCTTTGTTTACGGAGTGGACGCCAGCTCCATGTTCTCCCAAGCCATGTCTCTATTACAAAAAGGCTTAATTGCAGTAGGAGCCTTTCTTGTTGTCATGGGAATTATCAACCTTTCAACCAATATTAAAGATGGTGGTCCAGGTGTCCGAAATGCCATTCTAGAAATTGTTGGTGGTGTCATGGTGGGAGCCGCAGGCGCTTTTGTGACACAGATTACCATTTAGAGGAGGTCAGAACATGACATGATGATGCATTTTACGTCACCTTTTGTATTTCTAGCCTCTGAAAAAGTATCTAGCGATAGCCTTTTTGAAGGTTTTCAAGTGGATTTAGAATCAACCGCCAACTTGGTTAAGTCACTAGCGGACTTTAATCCGACGGTGTGGTCTTACATGACGGCCATTACCAAGGGTATTATGCAGCCCTTGGGAGTAGCTATTCTTGCGGTTGTTCTTGTACTCGAATTTTCAAAAATGGCCAAAAAAATCGCAAACTCAGGTGGTGCAATGACCTTTGAAGCCATAGCACCTATGATTGTCAGCTACATTATGGTCGCGGTCGTAATTACCAATACGACGGTTATTGTGGAAGCCATTATTGCCATTGCCTCTTATGTTATTGAACAAGTGGCAGGGCTTGTCACAAATGGTGGTGCTAATTACGATACCATCTCAGGCATCAAGGGATCTGGGATTGTAGGAAAAATGATTATTGGCTTTTTTGCGATTCTCATTTGGTTAGTACGAATGGCCAGTATCATGGTTGTCAATATCTTGATTACCATTCGCTTTATTCAACTCTATCTGATGATTCCTTTTGCCCCTGTTACCATTCCAACCTTCCTTAGTGATGACTGGAGAAGTGTTGGGATTGGCTACCTTAAGAACATCATGGTCTATGCCGTTCAAGGTATTTTGATTTTTCTAATCGTATCTCTTGTTCCCTTGTTTGAATCGGCTGGAAAGATTGCCGTATCAAATGGAGCTGGAGTTATGGAATCACTCGCCATTATGTTTGGTGGCTTGGTACAGGCCATATTGTTAATCATTGCCTTAGTTTGTTGTCAACGAACCGCCCGAAGTATTTTGGGGATGTAGGAGGAAGGGAGTCATTATCTCGCCTCCTCTTTTTATAGCTTACTTAGATTGGAGAATATTTATGAACACTCGTGTCTTTAAGGACATCTCAAAGGTTCAACACAGGGCATGGTTAGGATTTACAACTAGACAGGTTATTTTTGTATTTCCAGCCGTCGCCCTAACCATTTTGGTATTGGGCTTGAACCTATTTTACTGGCAATTTGGTGATTGGTTTGTCTATGGTTTTGTTTTTAGCTTTACCATTCCACTCATGTTATTTGGGGTCTACCGACCCAATGATTTACCATTTGAAATCTATCTCAAGTACCGATTTCATTATGAACTGACAGTACCAGATCGTACATTTACTGGAAGAAAAGGAGACCAACGTGAAAAAATTAAAACACTCAATGAAACCAAAGACCACTTCTAATGACAAAAAGCAAAAGACGAAAACACAGAAGCAGGAGATCAGACCTTCTACCGTAAATACGTTAGCCTATCAAGGACTTTTTCAAAATGGACTCATGCAGGTCAGTCCAAGTTATTTCTCACAAACCTATCTCTTAGGAGATGTCAATTATCAAACAGTTGGTTTAGATGATAAAGGAGCTATTGTTGAAAAATATTCCGATTTAATCAATTCACTGGATGATAAGACCAATTTCCAACTGACCATTTTCAATCAAAAGGTCAATTTGGAAAAATTCCGTAAGAGTATTCTCTATCCCTTACAGGAAGATGGGTTTGATGCTTATCGTGATGAATTAAATCGCATGATGAATGCCAACTTAGAGGCGGGCGAGAATAACTTTTATGCTGTCAAGTTTCTTTCATTTGGCAAGAGCGACCAGAGTCCAAAACTAGCCTATCGCTCTCTGTCGCAAATTGGGGAATATTTCAAGAGTGGCTTTTCAGAGATTGATGTATCTCTTGGTCTGATTGGTGGAGAAGAGCGAGTGAATGTCCTTGCGGATATGTTGCGAGGTGAAAATCATTTACCATTCTCTTACAAGGATTTAACCCTGTCAGGTCAATCCACCAAACACTTTATTGCTCCAACCTACCTTTCCTTTAAACACAAGAATCATATTGAATTGGACGATCGATTATTACAGATTGTCTATGTTCGTGACTATGGTATGGAGCTAGGGGATAAATTTATTCGTGACCTCATGCAGTCAGATTTGGAAGTGTTGATTAGCCTACATGCTAAAGGCTCTACCAAGTCTGAAACCATGACCAAGCTGCGAACTAAGAAGACCTTGATGGAATCGCAAAAGATTGGGGAACAACAAAAGATGGCTCGGACAGGTATCTATTTGGAGAAGGTCGGCCATGTTCTTGAGAACAACATCGATGAAGCTGAGTCTCTTCTTCAAACCATGACCCAAACAGGAGATAAACTGTTTGATACGGTATTTCTGATTGGAGTGCTTGCGGATACTGAAGACCAACTCAAACAATCTCTTGATATTATCAAGCAAGTGGCGGGGTCAAATGATATGATTATCGATAATTTGGCCTACATGCAAGAAGCTGCTTTTAATAGTCTCTTGCCATTTGGGAAGAACTATCTTGAAGGTGTTTCTCGGTCACTCTTAACCTCGAATCTTGCCGTGAATGCACCTTGGACTTCCGTTGATATTCAGGACAAGAGTGGGAAATTTTATGGCATCAATCAAATCTCAAGTAATATCATCAGTATTGACCGTGGCAAGTTAAATACTCCGTCAGGTTTGATTTTAGGGACTTCTGGAGCTGGTAAAGGAATGGCGACAAAACATGAAATCGTCTCTACTAAGCTCAAAGAAGCAGATAGTGATACTGAAATTATTATTGTTGACCCAGAAAATGAGTACAGTATTATCGGTCAAGCCTTTGGTGGGGAGAGTATTGATATAGCCCCAGATTCCACTACCTTCTTAAATGTCTTAGATCTATCAGATGAGAATATGGATGAGGATCCAGTCAAGGTCAAGTCCGAATTTCTCTTGTCCTGGATTGGAAAGCTCTTGGACCGCAAGATGGATGGTCGTGAGAAGTCCTTGATTGACCGTGTGACACGACTCACCTATAAGCATTTTGACACACCGTCCTTGGTCGAATGGGTCTTTGTCTTATCTCAACAACCTGAACAGGAAGCTAAGGACTTGGCACTGGATATGGAACTCTATGTAGAAGGGTCGCTGGATATATTTTCACATCGGACCAATATCAAAACAGACAGTCATTTCCTGATTTACAATGTCAAAAAGTTAGGAGATGAATTGAAACAAATTGCCCTCATAGTTATCTTTGACCAGATTTGGAATCGTGTGGTGAAAAATCAAAAGCTAGGGAAGAAGACCTGGATTTACTTTGATGAAATGCAGCTTCTTTTATTGGACAAATATGCCTCTGATTTCTTCTTTAAACTCTGGAGTCGTGTCCGTAAATATGGGGCGATACCGACAGGTATTACTCAAAATGTAGAGACTCTTCTTTTAGATGCCAATGGCAGACGTATTATTGCTAATAGCGAGTTCATGATTCTCTTAAAACAGGCTAAGAGCGATCGCGAAGAATTGGTGCATATGCTTGGACTTTCCAAGGAACTGGAGAAATACTTGGTCAATCCTGAAAAAGGGGCAGGGCTTATCAAGGCTGGTTCCACCGTTGTCCCGTTTAAGAATAAGATTCCACAACGCACCAAGCTCTTTGACATCATGAGTACGGACCCTGAAAAAATGAGGACATGAGATGAAAGAGGATAAAAAGGTAGTCAAACAAGCCAGGCAAAACTTTCGAAGCAACTTAAAATCAGCTCGTATGCATTATCGGAAAGAAGTTAGAGCCTTAAAACAGACTGTTCCTAATAAAGGACGATTTCGAAAACCAGCTCAAAATTCTCTTTTTCAGGAAAAGAAAACAGAGTTAAAACAAAATTTGCTAGGAAGCCAAAAGGAAGCAGAAGAGAAGTTCCTAAAGGAAATTACCTATGTGTCTCCTAGATTGTTGAAGGTTAAGGAAATCAAGAACTATCGACTTCCTCATGCCCAAGAACGTTTGCGGACGGCAAGAAAACATTTGTCAGAAGTGAAACTAAGTGAGAAGCAAAAGGGAGTTAATCCCAAGTTTACTTTCCAAAAAGAAAATCCTTCCCTGAAGTCTCGCTTTCAGTTTCACCAAGAAAAATCATTTAATCGACTAGGTGCAGAAAAAGAAGTGAGTTCTGCCAAACGTGAGGTCAAACAACTCAAGAAAGTCCAAAAGTCTAAGAAAATATCGAACAAGTTCACAAGTGGAATCGGTTTAGCTGCATCTGAATCGCTTGACTTGGTAGCACAGGATGATGATTTAGAAGGTTTTAGGACCTTAAAGGATACTAGTTTGAAAGCCAGACGCTATGGCAGGTTTACCTATCAAGCAGGTAAAGTGGCAGTAAAAAGTGGACAGACTGGTGTGCGGTTTACCAAAACAAAATTTTCTCATGGAAAGGAACGATTCCAGAACTTCAAAAAGGGAAAAGGATTCACACGCCAGAAAACTCTTAAACCAAGAAGACGCTACCAAACCTTTTTAAAACTTGCCAGAAAACAAAGTGTCGCAGGTTTCAAAGGAATCGTCCAAGCCATTAAGGGAAGTATGACTTTCTTTTCTGTCCTTGCGGGAAATCCTTTGACTTGGATTGTCTCAGGCATTCTCTTGATACTCCTTTTGATGATGAGCTTTTTCATGAGTGTTTCAGGTAGTAGTGTCATTCAACAAGATGAAATAGAATTGAGTAAGAGCTATACCCACATGACGTGGGAAGATGCGGAGCATACAAGAACCAACGAAAAGGGAATTACCTATTTCACCAAGATTGATGAGGTTATGGTTTACATGAATCATTAATACCAAGACTATCAGCTTGACGATTTCATGGAAATGGGTGGTACGACCTACAAAGCGTTTCTCAGTCAAGTGTGGACAGACTTAAATGGTGGAGATTCTATTAAATCCATGTCTGACTTATATAAAGAACCTACTTACAAGCTGTCTGATGAGGACCAGGAAGAGTTAAAGGAGTTGACAGAAGAAGGCAACTATCTAGCCCTTCAAGAATTGGACAATCCCTTTCAGGGACAGACCGATGAGGATAGCTTAAGCATGACCTACCGATATGGGTATGAGGTCATTGATGAGAAACCAACGCTTCATTATCATATCATCTTAGAAGCAAAAGAAGGTCAAGTCATTGTAGCTCCGATGGATAGCAAGGTATCTCTTGATGGAGAGAACGTTGTTTTGACATCTGGTAAGGGAGTGAATAAGACTAAACTAACCTTGTCTGGCATTCATTCAGGCCGAGTGAGTGAACATCAACAAGTCTTGGCAGGAGACATTATTGGTGAGACCAAGGATGGAACAGGTCTAAAGGTCACCTATCAAAAGGTTGATGATGACACGGATAAGTTGATCTATGTCAATCCAGCTTTCTACTTTCCAAAAGTGATTCAGGTTCAGACCACCATTATTCCAACTATCGGTCAGTTTGGCGGCGATGAGTTCGAGAGAGCCAAGGCAATTTATGACTATCTCAAAAGTAATGGAGCAAGCAATCAAGCCATCGCAGCCATTCTAGGAAATTGGTCGGTAGAATCCTCCATTAATCCAAAACGAGCTGAAGGCGACTATTTATCTCCCCCTATTGGTGCGACAGACAGTTCGTGGGATGATGAGGGCTGGCTCTCACTTAATGGTCCAACTATATACAATGGACGTTACCCAAATATTCTCAAACGTGGTTTAGGCTTAGGCCAATGGACAGATACCGCGGATGGGTCACGCAGACATACTTTATTGTTGGAATATGCCAAAGGAAAACATCAAAAGTGGTATGACTTAGGGTTACAACTGGATTTCATGTTGCATGGGGATAGTCCTTATTACACCAACTGGTTAAAGGACTTCTTCAAAAATACAGGTAGTCCAGCTAGTCTTGCCCAACTCTTTCTCATTTACTGGGAAGGAAATAGTGGTGATAAGCTACTTGAACGTCAGACACGAGCAAGTGAGTGGTATTACCAAATTGAAAAAAGGCTTTAGTCAACCTAACGGTGGGACAGCACAAAGTGATCCAAAAGCACTTGAAGCTGTACGAGGAGACCTTTTTGAAAACTCTGTTCCAGGAGGTGGTGACGGTATGGGGTATGCCTACGGCCAATGTACTTGGGGAGTTGCAGCCCGTATCAACCAACTGGGTCTAAAACTCAAAGGTAAAAACGGTGAGAAGATTCCAATTATCAGTACCATGGGCAATGGCCAAGATTGGGTACGAACAGCCGCAAGTCTAGGTGGAGAGACAGGGACAAGTCCGCAAGCAGGAGCTATACTTTCATTTGCGGGAGGAGGACATGGCACACCAGCAGAATACGGACATATAGCTTTTGTGGAGAAAGTCTACCCAGACGGCTCATTCCTTATCTCCGAAACCAACTACAATGGCAATCCCAACTACACCTTCCGTAAATTATCGGGAGTGGATAGTAGCTTGAGTTTTGCTTATACGACGAAATAAAAAAGGATATGCTAACAAAACAAAAAGATGTTAGCATATTCTTTTGGTTTAATGTCACGATTACCTAGTGGGGCAGATAAAAGTTTTAATCAGAGTCTGTAGAAATAATAATTGTAATAAGACTAATCATCTCATCAAGAACATCTGCAAGTGAAATCCCCTTTGTATAGCTATATTTTTTTGAATAATTTTGCCATTGTTTATTCTGAATAGGGTCAGATTTGAACCTTTCGAGTAGTTCAACAATCTTTTCAAAATCGAGTTCTGTTTCGCGATATGAAAATGTTCTCTGACAGGCATTTTTCAATTGAATGAAGTCAATGTCTTCTTTCTTCAGTTTTGAAAGAATATAAACATCGTAAAAATCTTTGCTTCTGCTGTTCAAGAAGTTGCGTGAATAGATGGTTTGAAGTTTCTCAGCTAGAATTGTTTCAATTGTATAAGCAATGATTGGAAAATTGTCTTCATCAAAAATAGCTTTATAGTCGTATGTAATCGGCTGAGGAGTTACAACATCACCTGTCGCAATATCCAAATGGATAACTTGTTTAATATTCTCAAGTTGGCACAAAATGGTTGCTCGATAGCCACCATAGTCATCACTTTCTTTAATAGCTGTGATTGATTGAATCACAAAAGATATACCTTCTTCGGAATCTGCTAAAATTTCCTTGAGTTGCTGCTTCACAGTATTTTCTGAAAGTGTTATTCGATGGAACAAAAAATCAATATCAACCGTGCTACGAGACTCGACTCCAATAACATTTGACAGTAGGAATCCCCCTTTGAAGATATAGTGATTTGAATAGGTACTCTGACTTAATTTTTTCAAAATCACTTCTAGAAAGTAATAGGTCATCACGGAATTAAAGGTTAATCCGGTATTCTTTGATATTTTATGACAGAGTGCTGTTAGCTTAGCTTTGTTCATATTAGAACCTCCAGAGTTTGTTTGACCTTGTCCAAGGTGTTCATTTTTGTCGCATATTCATAGAGTTTTGTAAGATTTTTTTTAGGATAGTTTCCGTAATGTTGAAGTGTTTTGACAAAAAGCTCAGTATCTATTTTTTCTCGATGAATCACAAAATCACAGATAATGCGTTCAAAATCATACACTCTTACTTCGTTTCCCATAGGGGTTTTTACAAGTGTAATTCCTAGTTCGCTATATTCCTTAGAAACGGAATGAATGTTCAGATTTGCTGGAGGAGTATTAAAACGGTAGCCTCTAGGCATGGTTACGTCAAAATATTGAGGAATTTCATCTGTAAATTGCTGCAGGTAAAGCGCTGAGATATAAGAGAAAACAGCCTTGGGATAACGGTACTGAAAGAAGTAGTATTCGTCGTAGTCTCCATTCTGGGTTAGGAAAATTCCTTTTTCGACGCGGTAAATAATCCCTTCTTTTTCTAGTCTTGTCAAATATATTGTTGGAATATTTAGTGCTTTACAATCTTTATAGGTGATAATGCCATTGTGGTTTTCTATAAATTCAAGTAGAATCTCTTTTTTTGACATACTTACTCCTTTCATTGTTGCTTTTACACTACAATTTTACAATATTTGTAGTGCAAAAGCAACATTTTCTTTTCCCTTAATGTATTGTGATACCAAAATCAAGCCTTCTTTTTTATGATGGTATTGAACTTGGGCTACGGGCTGTACAAAAAAGAGAGTTTCTCCTAGAACGGAAAGTTCTTCGTCAAAACTTCTATTTTTGTCGTGCTCGCTTAACGCCCTCGTATCTAATATAGAGTGACAGTTTGTTGCTACAGAAAAAAGAAAAGAAGGACTATTTATGACCAAAACATGTAATCATCACTTTCTTGTCAATCAGGTAAAAGGCGAGAAACACGTCTTTCGCAAGAGTAAAAAATATCGCACTCTATGTTCCGTTGCCCTTGGAACCATGGTGACGGCTGTTGTTGCTTGGCGAGGAACGGTTGCACATGCTGATGAAGTTACACCATCAGTTGACACCACCATTCAACGAACGGAAAATCCAGCCACGAATTTACCAGAAGCACAGCCAACCCCTGTTTCTGAACAAACTGAAAGTATAGCGTCAACTGGTCAATCTATTGGAGCGATTGCTGTCACTGTACCGCATGATACGGTAACACAAGCGGTTGAAGAGGCAAAGGCTGAAGAAATTTCTACGGTTGAAGATAGTCCAATGGACTTGGGGAATACAACTTCTGCGTCAGAGACCAACCAACAAATTTCAAAAGCAGAAGCAGATGCCCAAAATCAAGTTGAGGCTATCAATGAAGTTACTGAAACCTACAAAGCTGATAAAGCGACATACGAATCAAATAAAGCTCGCATTGAACAAGAAAATAAGGAGCTGACACAGGCCTACGAAGGGGCCAACCAAACTGGTAAAGAGACAAATGCTTTGGTTGATACCAAAGTCAATGACCTAAAATCCCAGTATGCAGATGCTGATGTGACAGTAAAAGAACAAGTAGTTTCATTAGGAAATGGGACATCTGTACTTGACTATACAAACTATGGCAAGGCTGTTGAAACCATTCAAACTACTAACGAACAAGCTGTAGCGGATTATCTTACAAAGAAAGCCAAGGCAGATGATATTGTTGCGAAAAATCAGGCCATTCAAAAAGAAAATGAAGCTGGACTTGCTAAGGCAAAGGCAGATAACGAAGCCATTGAAAGGCGTAATCAGGCAGGTCAAGCAGCTATAGATGCTGAAAACCGTGCAGGTCAATCTGCGGTAGATCAGGCTAATCAGGAGAAACAACAATTAGTTTCAGATCGAGTAGCTGAGATTGAAGCCATTACAAAACGCAATCAAGCAAAAGAAGTCGCAGCCAGAAAAGAGAATGAAGCGATCGATGCCTACAATGCCAAAGAAATGGAACGCTATCAACGTGACTTGGCCGAGATTTCAAAAGGTGAAGAAGGTTATATTTCTGAAGCCCTTGCTCAAGCTCTCAACCTCAATAATGGTGAGCCCCAAGCACAACATGGGGCCATTACCCGAAATCCTGATCAGATTATTTCAACTGGCGATGCTATGCTTGGGGGCTACTCAAGAATCTTAGATTCCAGGGGCTTCTTTGTCTATGATAGCTTCAAAACAGGTGAGACCCTTAGTTTTAACTATCAAAATCTTCAACATGCACGATTTGATGGGAAAAAGATTAGCCGTGTGTCTTACGATATTACCAACCTTGTATCACCAGCTGGAACCGCTGCCGTGAAGCTGGTTGTACCAAATGATCCTACCGAAGGCTTTATCGCCTACCGAAATGATGGAAATGGTGACTGGCGAACGGATAAGATGGAGTTTCGCGTAGTTGCTAAGTATTTCTTGGAAGACGGTTCGCAAGTTACCTTCTCCAAAGAAAAACCAGGTGTCTTTACACACTCGTCCCTCAATAATAATGACATTGGTCTAGAATATGTTAAAGATTCATCTGGGAAATTTGTGCCGATTAATGGCTCAACCGTTCAAGTGACTAATGAAGGTCTAGCACGTTCTTTGGGTTCCAACCGTGTAAGTGATTTGAACTTACCTGAGGAATGGGATACCACATCAAGTCGTTATGCTTATAAAGGAGCTATTGTCTCAACGGTCACATCGGGCAATACCTACACAGTCACCTTTGGACAAGGCGATATGCCACAGAATGTTGGATTATCTTACTGGTTTGCCTTGAATACCCTACCAGTGGCACGTACAGTAACACCTTATAGTCCCAAACCTCATGTAACGGTGGAACTTGAACCCGTTCCAGAACCGATTACGGTAACACCTGATGTTTATACACCAAAAACCTTTACACCAGAAAAGCCTGTAACCTTCACGCCAAAGCCTTTGGAAGAAGTGGTGCAGCCTAGTCTAACTTTGACCAAGGTAACCTTACCTGTTAAACCTATTCCAAAAGAACTTCCAACACCACCACAAGTACCGACTGTCCATTATCATGCTTACCGTTTAACGACAACTCCAGAGATTTTGAAAGAAGTGGTCAATAGTGACCAAGCTAATCTTCATGAGAAAACAGTCGCAAAAGATTCAACGGTGATTTATCCCTTAACAGTTGATGCCTTTTCATCCAATCGTGCTCAAACGACTAGTCTCATTTTTGAGGACTACTTGCCTGCTGGTTACCTGTTTGATAAGGAAGCAACACAAAAAGAGAATGAAAACTATATCCTTAGCTTTGATGAGACTAAGAATTTTGTGACCTTGACCGCAAAAGAAAACTTGTTGCAGGAGGTAAATAAAGATTTAACCAGGGTTTATCAATTGACCGCCCCCAAACTTTATGGAACTGTTCAAAATGATGGGGCAACCTATTCCAATAGTTATAAACTCCTTTTGAACAAGGGAGCAGCCAATGCTTATACAGTCACTTCAAATATTGTGACGGTTCGTACACCAGGTGATGGAGAAACAACTACACTCATTAAACCAGAGAAAAACAATGAAAACGTGGATGGTGTTCTCATAAATGATACGGTCGTAGCTCTTGGTACAACCAACCACTACCGATTGACTTGGGATTTGGACCAGTATCAGGGAGATCGTTCTGCTAAAGAGACAATTGCACGAGGCTTCTTCTTTGTGGACGATTACCCAGAGGAAGTGCTTGATGTGGTGGAAAATGGCATATCAGTTACTACCCTTGATGGTCAGAAGGTATCAGGTATAACGGTTAAAACCTATGCTTCGTTAAATGAAGCCCCTAAAGACCTTCAAGATAAATTAGCTCGTGCCAAGATTACACCGACAGGTGCCTTTCAAGTCTTTATGCCCGATGACAACCAAGCCTTTTATGACCAGTATGTCAAAACAGGTACATCTTTAGCTTTACTGACCAAAATGACGGTTAAAGATAGTCTCTACGGTCAGACAAAAACCTATACAAACAAGGCTTACCAAGTAGATTTCGGCAATGGCTATGAAACCAAGGAAGTGACCAACTCCCTTGTTTCTCCAGAACCTAAGAAAAAAACCCTCAACAAATTGGATATCAATGGGAAGCCAATGCTAGTGGGAACTCAAAATCACTATACTCTCTCATGGGATTTGGACCAATATCGAGGGATTAAAGCTGATAAGTCTCAGATTGCACAAGGATTTTACTTTGTGGATGATTATCCAGAAGAAGCTTTATTGCCGGATGAAGCAGCTATTCAGTTTATCACATCTGATGGCAAAACAGTTTCAGGAATCACTGTGAAGTCTTATTCTCGATTATCAGAAGCTCCTAAATCTTTACAAGCAGCCCTTTCTAAACAAAAAATTCAGCCTAAAGGAGCTTTTCAAGTTTTCATGCATGAAGACCCACAAGCCTTTTATGAATCTTATGTGACCAAGGGGGAGAATATTACCATCGTCACTCCGATGACGGTTTTGGAAACCATGCTTAATTCAGGGAAGTCTTATGAAAACATGGCCTATCAGGTGGACTTTGGCCAAGCTTATGAAACCAACACGGTGACCAATTTTGTCCCTAAAGTAACTCCACACAAGTCTAATACCAATCAAGAGGGCATGTCTATTGATGGAAAGACTGTCCTTCCGAATACAGTCAATTATTACAAAATTGTTCTGGATTACAGTCAATACAAGGACATGGTCGTGACGGATGATGTTCTTGCCAAGGGATTCTACATGGTAGATGATTACCCAGAAGAAGCTCTTACCCTAAATCCTGATGGCATTCAAGTTTTGGATAAGGATGGCAATCGTGTATCTGGTATCTCTGTCAGCACCTATGCAAGTTTGTCAGAAGCTCCGAAAGTCGTTCAAGATGCCATGGCTAAACGTCAGTTTACGCCTAAAGGAGCCATTCAAGTCCTTAGTAGCGATGATCCAAAAGCCTTTTATGAGACCTATGTGAAGACTGGACAAACCTTAGTTGTCACGCTTCCGATGACGGTTAAAAATGAGCTGACCAAAACAGGTGGTCAGTACGAAAATACAGCCTATCAAATTGATTTTGGATTGGCCTATGTCACGGAAACAGTGGTCAATAATGTTCCCAAACTAGACCCACAAAAGGATGTGGTGATTGACTTATCTCATAAAAATGACAGCCTTGACGGGAAAGAAGTGGCCCTGAATCAAACCTTTAACTATCGCTTAGTTGGAGCGATGATTCCAAGCAATCGTGCGACTGATTTATTTGAATATGGTTTTGAAGATAACTATGATGAAAAGCATGATGAGTACAATGGTGTTTATCGCAGCTATCTGATGACAGATGTTACCCTCAAAGACGGTTCAGTCTTAAAAGAGGGGACAGAAGTCACGAAATATACCTTGCAACAGGTAGATACAGAAAATGGCCTTGTGTCAATTTCATTTGATAAATCCTTCTTAGAAACTATCTCTGATGATTCAGCCTTTCAGGCAGATGTTTACCTTCAGATGAAACGGATTGCGACTGGCCAGGTGGAGAATACCTATCTCCATACAGTGAATGGCTATGTCATCAATTCAAATACAGTTGTAACACATACACCTGAACCTGAAGAACCAAGTCCAAATCAACCTACCCCACCTCAACCACCAATTGAGATTATTGAGCCGCCTGTTCCAGCAAGCGTCTTGCCAAATACAGGCGAACAGGAATCCCTTTTGGGCTTGATTGGAGCTGGTATTCTGCTTGGTACGGCTTTTGGACTGAAGAAAAAGGAGGAGAAGTAGATGAATCCAAAAACCATTTATGAAATGGATTCAGACCAAGATGGTTTGACAGACGCTCAGGAACTGGCTCTTGGGACCAATCCATATGCTATTGACACAGATGGTGATGGTCAAGCTGATTTAGAAGAGCTAAAATCTGGACATTCACCACTAGACCCACTAAAGGAGTTGTGTGATGGCTTGGAACTTTGACACCATGAAAGAGGCTTTGTCTGAAATGGAGAAGGACGATTACCAAGAGTTTATCAAGGCCTTTCTCTCTTTGGAACTAAGTATCTCTGATAGAACAATCCTCAATCAAGTTTATCAAGATTATATGGATGAAGATGACTTGTCCTTGGTTAGCGATGAACTAAGAGTCAAAGTGGATGATTACCAGGATGAGGTGCAAGCAGATATTACGGATATTCTTGAAAAATTGTATGGCACAGGCGAGGGCACTAGTTTTATCATGGATGTCATGTCTTCGAATAGTCTTTCTGACACGATGGATCAATATGAAATTTTGGATAGTGAAGACTATTCCTTAATCGGTCTTGAAACCTTACAGGCTATGATTCAACAGGACTTAGCCATTTCCAGTCAGGATTATTTTGGAGATCTGGTTCATCTTGCTTTGCAGAAAGATTTACTAGACCAGAAAAGTCATTTCTTACAACACTATGTGGCAACTGTAATGGAAGGTATTCCACAAGAAAGAGACCAACGAGCCTTGGTCCTAGATTAACGCAAGGGCTGAGAAACACTCTCGGCCCTTTTAAAATGGGAGGAAAAAATGAATCAAGAAGTCTTACTACAAATGATGAGAGCCACCATTCCTCGTGACAGAGCCATGCTTGAAGCATTTTTGTATTACCAAGCAAACCACTTTGATGAGGATTGGGATAGCCTTATCCAAGAATTTATTGTGAATAGAAAGGAAGTCCAAAGCCCTGTTCAGGTACTTCATTTTGAGACGGACGTTTCAGCTTTTGTACAGGCTAGTCCTTATGATACTGCTCATGACCTGTTGACTTATACTCAAGTATTCGGTCATAAGGGTCTCCAAAAACTTGATAAATTATCGCCGTCTGAAAAAGACTTGGTGATTGAAGTGGCCATGTTCAATCTTGCCACACGTTTTCAACTATTGGATTCCAATGGTCACTACCAAACCATTTCGACGGCTTCTCTGCTAGAAAAAGGGAAGGGAGCTAATCTGGTCAATGTGTACCGTGTGGCCAATAATTTAGCAGATCGCATCAGTCGGGATATTGAACAGTTTCTCTTGACCTACCAACCTGAGTTAGAAACAAGAGTTGATGAAACTTTTCAAGAACAAGAAGAAATGATTGATAAGCCTGAAGTAACTGTAAATCAGGCAATAGCTTTTCGAGAAGAGGGCTCTCTGGTTATTGCCAGTTTGGATGTAGATTTGTCTCAACTAGATGTTCAAACAGGAAAAACAAGTCATCTGCCAGCTTATGAAGAGTTATCTTTACGACGTAAATTTGAGATACTAACATATTTTGACCAAATTCGAAATGAACGTTCCAAAGCCCCAAGTTTTAGACGAGGTGATTTTGACACTGAAATGGAAATGACACCAGTCTTTGAAGGAGAAGAGTTACTTACCTATCTAGAGGCTGATGGCAGCCTCTATGAGCTGAAACGGATCTTGACTCAAGTTGAGGAAAAGGAATTAGAAAAAATTGGACAAGCCATTAGGGTAGGAAATCAAGAAAAATTGACTCAGGTAGGGATTGATTTATCTCAGTTTGCCCCTGACCAAATCGGTATTTTATTGGATGCCGCAGGTCGTTTTCATCTGAAAAATGCGGATTTGGCTTTATTAGGTGGCTATGCAAATGCCTCTGTAACTCAACTAGCCCTTGCGACAGAACTACTCCAAATGGGATTGAGTCATGAAAAAATTGAATTTTTCTTTGGTAGCCAGCTTTCCATTGAAGAGCTGCGACAAGTTGCCTACGCCTTTTTACACCAAGAACTTAGCAGAGAAGACGCGGAGCAATTTGAAAAAGATAAAGGCAATCAGCCAGATTTAACCCTCAGAGATTGGAAGAACAAGCTAGAGAAAGCTGAGGGAAAAGAAGTAGTTGATGAAGCGTTTGAGGTAAATCCACTTGTTCAGATGGTTTTGGACAACTATCCGCTTGGGACGTTGGTTTCCTATAAAGGACAGGACTTTGAAGTGACGTCGGTCAGCGATGCACGATTAAATGGTTTGATTCGAATTGAGTTGGTTAATGATTTCTCCGATATCATTGAACAAAATCTAGTTCTTTATTTGAGAACATGGGAGGAAATTAGTCAGGCGCTTCATATCCCAAAGCCAGAACCAAAAGTAGAGTTGGACGAACCAGACCAAGAGTTGAATCTTTTTTCATTTCTGGAAGAGGAGCCAGTTCAGAGTGTTGGACTATTGGAACCAGATGGTTCAGAAAAAGGTCATGACGACACTGATCTTGAAGAATCAGATAGTCAAATTTCTGAAGAGGAAGTAGTCGAAACAATTCCAGAGATTCCAGTAACGGACTTTTATTTTCCAGAAGATATGACAGACTTTTATCCTAAGACTGCTAGAGATAAGGTTGAGACAAACATTGCGGCTATTCAGTTAGTTAAAACACTTGAAACGGAACGCCGTCAGGCAAATCCAAGTGAACAAGAACTCCTTGCCAAGTATGTGGGCTGGGGTGGACTTGCCAATAATTTTTTTGATGACTATAATCCAAAATTTTCTAAGGAAAGAGAAGAACTGAAAAGCTTAGTCTCAGATAAAGAATATTCAGATATGAAACAGTCCTCTCTGACGGCTTATTACACGGACCCTGCCCTTATCCGTCAGATGTGGGGTAAGTTGGAAAGAGATGGTTTTACAGGTGGAAAAATCCTAGACCCTTCCATGGGAACAGGGAATTTCTTTGCGGCTATGCCAACACATTTGAGAGATAAAAGTGAGCTGTATGGTGTGGAGTTAGATACCATCACAGGAGCCATTGCCAAGCACCTTCACCCGAATAGCCATATTGAGGTCAAAGGATTTGAGACGGTTGCTTTTAATGATGATAGTTTTGATTTGGTAATTTCAAATGTGCCATTTGCCAATATTCGGATTGCGGATAACAAGTACGATAAGCCTTATATGATTCATGACTATTTTGTTAAAAAATCCCTTGATTTGGTGCATGATGGTGGGCAAGTATCCATTATCTCTTCAACAGGAACCATGGATAAGCGAACCGAAAACATTTTACAAGATATTCGTGAGACAACTGACTTTCTTGGAGGGGTTCGCTTGCCTGATACCGCCTTTAAGGCCATTGCCGGAACCAATGTCACAACGGATATGTTGTTCTTCCAGAAACACTTGAACAAGGGCTATGTGGCAGATGACTTAGCCTTTTCAGGGTCTATTCGTTATGACAAGGACAACCGTATTTGGCTCAATCCTTACTTTGATGGAGAATACAATAGCCAAGTGCTAGGAACCTATGAGGTTAGAAACTTTAACGGTGGAATACTTTCTGTTAAGGGGACTAGTGATAACTTGATTGCCAGTGTCCAAACTGCTCTAAACCATGTTAAGGCCCCAAGAGAGATTGATCGAAATGAGGTTATCATTAACCCAGATGTATTGACCAAACAAGTGATTGATACCTCCATTCCACCTGATATTAGAGAAAATCTAGGTCAGTACAGTTTTGGGTATCAGGGTTCAACAGTTTACTATCGAGATAACAAAGGCATTCGAGTGGGGACCAAGACGGAAGAAATCAGTTACTATGTCGATGAAGATGGTAACTTCAAAGCCTGGGACAGCAAGCATTCCCAAAAGCAGATTGATCGCTTTAATGCCTTAGAAGTAACTGATAGCACTGCTCTAGATGTTTATGTTACAGATGATGCAGCAAAACGTGGTCAGTTTAAAGGGTTATATAAAAAGACAGTTTTCTATGAAGCTCCCTTATCTGAGAAAGAAGTAGCACGAATCAAAGGAATGGTGGACATTCGTAATGCCTATCAAGAAGTCATAGCCATTCAACGCTATTATGACTATGATAAAGGCGAGTTCAACGACTTATTAGGCAAGCTCAATCGTACCTATGATAGCTTTGTCAAACGCTATGGGTATTTGAACAGTGCAGTGAATCGTAATCTTTTTGATAGTGATGATAAATATTCGCTTCTTGCTAGTTTGGAAGATGAAAGTCTGGATCCAAGTGGACAGTCTGTTACCTATACCAAATCCCTTGCCTTTGAGAAGGCTCTAGTGCGTCCTGAAAAAGAGGTTAAAAAGGTACATACTGCCCTTGATGCCTTAAATTCCAGCTTGGCTGACGGACGTGGTGTTGATTTCGCTTATATGATGTCTATCTATCAGGTTGAATCGAAGATGACCTTGATTGAGGAGTTAGGCGACCTCATTATGCCTAATCCTGAGAAGTATTTGAATGGGGAGCTGTCCTATGTTTCTCGCCAAAACTTTCTATCAGGGGATGTCATCACCAAGTTAGAAGTTGTGGAACTATTTGTCAAACAAGACAATCAGGACTTTAACTGGCCGCATTATGCAGGACTTCTAGAAACAGTCAAACCAGCACGCATTACTTTGGCAGACATTGATTATCGAATCGGATCACGCTGGATTCCTCTGGCTGTTTATGGTAAATTTGCCCAAGAAACCTTTATGGGGAAAGCCTATGAACTGTCAGACCAAGAAGTAGCAACAGTCCTTGAAGTCAGTCCCATTGACGGGGTTATCACTTATCAATCTAAGTTTACCTACACCTATTCCAACGCAACCGATAGGAGTTTAGGTGTCCCTGCTTCACGCTATGATAGTGGTCGAAAAATCTTTGAAAATCTCCTGAATTCCAATCAACCAACCATCACAAAACAAGTTGTCGAAGGGGATAAGAAAAAGAATGTGACGGATGTGGAGAAAACAACAGTCCTGCGTGCCAAGGAAACACACCTACAAGAACTCTTTCAAGATTTTGTAGCAAAGTATCCAGAAGTCCAACAGATGATTGAAGACACTTATAATAGGCTCTACAATCGCACAGTATCAAAGACCTATGATGGTAGCCATTTAACCATTGATGGACTTGCTCAGAATATCTCCTTACGCCCTCACCAAAAGAATGCCATTCAACGAATTGTCGAGGAAAAACGTGCTCTACTAGCCCACGAGGTAGGGTCTGGAAAAACCTTGACCATGCTTGGAGCTGGTTTTAAGTTGAAAGAATTAGGGATGGTGCATAAACCTCTCTATGTGGTTCCTTCTAGTTTGACTGCTCAGTTTGGTCAAGAAATCATGAAATTTTTCCCAACCAAGAAAGTCTATGTGACCACTAAGAAAGACTTTGCCAAAGCCAAACGTAAGCAGTTTGTGTCTCGGATTATTACAGGGGACTATGATGCCATTGTCATTGGGGATTCACAATTTGAGAAGATGCCGATGAGTCGTGAAAAACAGGCCGCCTATATCAATGACAAACTTGAGCAACTCATAGAAATCAAGCTAGGAAGTGACAGTGATTATACGGTGAAAGAAGCGGAGCGTTCGATTAAGGGATTGGAGCACCAGTTGGAAGAACTCCAAAAACTAGAGCGAGATACCTTTATTGAATTTGAAAATCTTGGCGTTGATTTTCTCTTTGTGGATGAGGCTCATCACTTCAAGAATATCCGTCCAATTACTGGACTTGGAAATGTCGCTGGCATTACCAACACCACTTCAAAAAAGAACGTAGATATGGAGATGAAGGTGAGACAGGTACAGGCAGAGCATGGAGATAGAAATGTCGTTTTTGCGACAGGAACACCAGTTTCTAACTCTATTAGTGAACTTTTCACCATGATGAATTACATTCAACCTGATGTTTTAGAGCGATACCAGGTATCCAATTTTGATTCATGGGTTGGGGCTTTTGGGAATATCGAAAACTCTATGGAACTAGCCCCGACAGGAGATAAGTACCAACCCAAGAAACGGTTCAAGAAATTTGTCAACCTGCCTGAACTCATGCGAATCTACAAGGAAACTACCGATATTCAGACTTCAGATATGCTCGACTTACCTGTACCTGAAGCTAAGATTATTGCGGTGGAAAGCGAGTTAACGCAAGCTCAGAAATACTATTTGGAAGAGCTGGTAGAGCGTTCGGACGCTATCAAGTCAGGTAGTGTTGATCCAAGTAGAGATAACATGCTTAAAATCGTGCGCTGTTAAGCGTAAAAATGTATCTCCCTCGCAGAGGGATATTATTGAAAGTAAATAATAGGAACAACTAACTAACCTAGCGGGGAAACCCAAAGGGGACAATAGCATGTTAGTAAAGCGGATAAGAAGTGAGTTACAACGCTTTGATGTGCCGCAAGTTCCGTAACCTATGGTTAAGGCTAAACTGCTTGAACCTCAATTCTGACTAGGTGCAAAGCATCGCCCATCGGAAAGTAACTGAGACCGATGTTACTGTATATTCGTTGTTGTGATTTTGGACGAATAACTTTCTACAGTAAAAGAGCATACGATAAGTATGAATAAAGGAATGAGTGAGGAACCTAAGGGTTACTAGAACGTACATTTTTAACGAATAGCAGGATTGCCTAAGAGGTGAGACCCTTATGGTAACGGAGTCACCGTAGTAGTTTGAGCAAGGGAAAACCTTGTACACGGCGAAGGGTGACAGGTAATTTCGATTAGTTAGAAAGGATTAGGTGCGTGAGATGCGTACAGCCAAAACTATTTTAACGGTCATTCATGAACGTGGAAAACAAGATAAACCACTTGAAAGGGTTTATAAATTACTATTTAATCGTGAATTGTATCTAATAGTCTATGCAAAGTTATACCCTAATAACGGAGCAATGACAAAGGGTGTTACAGAGGAAACGATTGACGGTATGTCTATTCAAAAAATAGATAGGATTATTGAACAATTAAGACGAGAAACCTATTACTGGAGACCAGCTAGGAGAGAGTACATTCCTAAAAAGAATGGAAAACACCGTCCTTTGGGAATACCAGTATGGAGCGATAAACTTCTTCAGGAAGTGATTCGCATGATATTAGAAGCTTATTACGAGCCACAGTTTAGTGAACATTCTCATGGTTTTAGACCAAAAAGAGGGTGTCATACAGCTTTACAAGAAATTCAGACTTGGAAAGGGACACGTTGGTTCATAGAAGGAGATATCTCTAGTTATTTTGACACGATTGACCACGGTGTGTTAATCACTATGTTGTCTAAACAAATTGAGGATGGTCGGTTTATTAGGCTTATCAAAAATATGCTTGAGGCAGGATATCTTGATGATTGGAAGTTTCACAAGACTATTAGTGGAACACCGCAAGGTGGAGTTATTAGTCCTTTATTAGCTAATATCTATTTACATCAATTTGATAAGTGGGTCGGTGAAGAGCTGATACCTCAACATACAAGAGGTAAAAAGCAGAGAGCAAACTCAGTCTATAATCGTTTGAGTAGAAAAATTAAATGCTATCAGGAAAAAGGAGATTATAAAAAAGCTCATCAGTTAATTGTTGAGAGAAGAAATTTCCCTTCAGTTGATACTTATGATACTACCTATCGGAAGTTAAGATATGTTCGGTATGCGGATGACTTTATTCTAGGCTTTACAGGTTCAAAAGCTGAGGCAAAAGATATAAAGAAGCAAATTGGAGACTTTTTAAAGATTAAGTTACATTTGGAACTTTCTCAAGAAAAGACTTTGATTACCCATGCGACTGAAGAATCAGCGAAATTTCTAGGATATGAGATAAAAGCACAACGTGTCAATGATTATATTGATAACAAAGGAAGACGAAGTGTCAATGGTGTTATCGCATTATTTGTACCTGCATCAGTTATTGAAAGCAAATGCCACCAATACATGAAAAATGGTAAATCTATTCATCGTAATAATTTATTGCATGATGATGACTTTAGTATCGTTCAAACTTACCAACAAGAATATAGAGGGCTGGTTCAATATTATATATTGGCACAAAATTTGTCATGGTTCTCAAAAGTCTATTGGTATATGGAAACATCACTCCTTAAAACATTAGCATTTAAGCATAAGTCATCCATTAATAAAATGTTAGCTAAATATAAGACTACCACGACTAGCACGAATGGCCGAACGGTGCCGTGTTTACAGGTAGTTGTGCCTCGAGAAGATAAACCTCCTCTAGTTGCAACGTGGAGTGGTATTTCACTTTCTTATAAAAAGAAAGCTGTAATAGAAGATGCTCCGTATCAAGTTTATGGTGGTCGAACAGAGCTTATCAAGCGATTACTCGCAAATAAGTGTGAGCTATGTGGAAGTGAGGAGAACATAGAGGTACATCATATCAGAAAATTAGCAGACTTGAACAAACACAATGGAAAATTAGTTCCAAAGTGGAAAGAAATCATGTCAGCAAGACGTCGAAAAACGCTGGTGACTTGTCGGGATTGTCACCATGCAATACATAATGGTTCAATAAATACACGTTTATGAAATGAAATTACTGGAGAGCCGGATGATGCGAAAGTATCATGTCCGGTTCGGTGGGGGGATAATGGAAAAGGGGTCGCAATGACTACCTCGCTAGTATCCTCCCTACACAGGAGAAGCCAGAAAACTAGCTATTGATATGCGGTTGATTGACCCTGCCTATACTTTATCGGATAATCAGAAAATCCTTCAAGTGGTCGATAATGTCGAGTGGATTTACCGTGATGGAGCTGAAGACAAAGCCACTCAGATGATTTTCTCTGATATTGGAACCCCTAAAAGTAAGGAAGAAGGGTTTGATGTCTACAACGAACTGAAAGCTTTGCTGGTTGATCGAGGGATTCCAAAAGAAGAAATTGCCTTTGTCCATGATGCCAATACTGATGAAAAGAAAAACTCACTGTCTAGAAAGGTCAATAGCGGAGAAGTACGGATTCTCATGGCTTCGACTGAAAAAGGTGGAACGGGTCTAAACGTGCAATCACGCATGAAAGCTGTTCACCATTTAGATGTTCCATGGCGTCCCTCAGATATTGTCCAGCGAAATGGTAGATTGATTCGTCAGGGAAACATGCACCAGGAGGTGAATATTTATCACTATATTACCAAAGGGAGCTTCGACAATTACCTCTGGGTGCGACATGAAGTCGCTTAATTGAACTGTCTGGCATGATGACCAGACCAACTATTCCGTTAGTTGAGCCAAGTATCAACTGCATGTTCGCCATGTGGTAAGCTGATACGTAAGGTAGCCCTACTTTAAGGTTGAACCGTGAGGGAAGACCGATACTGCTAGCAACAAAGCGGTTAGGGAGCTAGGCTTGATAGTATGGCTAACAAATGTGAACCACTGTTAAATGTCGTTAAGTTGAACAGGCTAAAGTTGCTGATAAGCCTGAACCAAAAGGTGTGCAGTCGGTTAACCCTTTCCATAGTGGGGTTACACGGACAGATGACTGCCGGCAGAGAGGTGGAGCCTAACCTATCATTTTGTTCATTAAGTGGAACATGGTAAGCCTGTATTGTTGCTTCTAGCAAGGCAAATCGTAAGAAATGCTGATAACAGTGCAGGTATAGGAAAATGGAAAAAGCGAATGCCATCTTGTAATGAGATGGATAGAGGTTCAAGATTTGCCTCAACTCGAAAGAGTGCAGACTTCCATTCGGTTTCTAATCACAAGAGAACTTGTAGAATTTTTGAAAGGAGAAAGCAAATGAACAGTAAAATGTGTGCTACTACTAACATAGCTAACAGCTGGGAAAGTATTGATTTCGTGAAAGCTGAAACCTATGTTAAAAAACTACAAATGCGTATTGTGAAAGCGTGGAAGTTGGATAAATTCAATCGAGTGAAATCACCCCAACATTTACTAACAACTTCATTCTATGCAAGAGCCTTGGCAGTGAAACGTGTCACTGAAAACCAAGGTAAGAAGACAAGTGGTGTTGATAAAGAGTTATGGTTAACATCTAACGCTAAATATCAAGCAATCAAGAAATTAAAGGTTAAGGGCTATCGTCCAAAACCACTAAGACGGGTTTATATTCCTAAGAAAAATGGTAAGAAAAGACCTCTTAGTATTCCAACGATGACAGATAGAGCAATGCAGACATTATTTAAGTTCGCCCTAGAACCTATTGCAGAGACAACAGCAGACTCAAATTCTTATGGTTTTAGACCTAAAAGAAGTACGCAGGATGCGATTGAACAATGTTTCTCAGCTTTGAGTAAGCAAAAATCTGCTAAATGGGTTTTAGAAGGTGATATTAAAGGCTGTTTCGATAATATCAGTCATGAATGGATAATGAAACATATTCCGATGAACAAGACAATACTTGGAAAATGGTTAAAAAGTGGTTATATTGAAAATCGAAAGTTATTTCCAACAGAGTTTGGAAGTCCTCAAGGTTCACCAATTTCACCAATCATTTCAAATATTGTACTAGATGGTATTGAAAGAAAACTTTCTACTACATTCAGAAAGAAAAAGGTTAACGGTAAAGTCTATGCACCAAAAATCAATTTTGTTAGATATGCGGATGACTTTATTGTTACTGGTGTTAGTAAGGAATTATTGGAAAATGAGGTTAAACCAGTCATTATCCAATTCTTGAAAGAACGTGGTTTGGAGTTATCAGAAGAAAAAACGTTGATAACCCATATTACGGACGGCTTTGATTTTCTGGGCGTAAACATTAGAATGTATGACGGAAAATTACTAACCAAACCATCCAAAAAGAACTACGAAAGTATTGTTTCTAAAATTAGGGATATTATCAAAAAGAACCCGTCAATGAAACAGGAGTTGTTAATACGTAAGTTAAACCCGATTATCATAGGTTGGGTCAACTACCAAAAGCACAATGTTTCAACAGAAGCGTTTCAAAGACTTGATTTTGATATTTATCAGTGTCTATGGCAGTGGTGTATCCGAAGACATCCTAAAAAGGGAAGAAAATGGGTAGCTAATAAATATTTCCATACTTTTGGTAGTCGTAGTTGGATTTTCAGTGTTCCAACTGCTGATACAATGGAAAATGGAGAGCCGTTCTATCTTAGATTGAAGTATGCTTCCGATACTGATATTCGCCGACATATTAAAATTAAGGCGGAAGCCAATCCATTCGATGAACAATGGCAACTGTATTTTGAGGAACGTCAAGAAAAGCAAATGCGACAAGAACTAAAAGGAAGACGTGTGATTAACGGGCTTTATTATAAACAAAAAGGGATTTGTCCAGTTTGCGAATTGAAAATTACCAAGGAAACAGATTTCAGAGTTCATCAAACAGTGAAGAACCATAAACCAATAAAAACATTGGTACACCCTACTTGTCATAAGAATATAAAAGAAAACACGCTGGTTCTCTAACGAGGACTTATAGAAGCTTGAGCCGTGTGAGGGGAAACTCTCATGCACGGTTCTTAGAGGGGAAGGAGGTCGAGAGACCTCTGACCTACTCGACCAGACACAGGAGAATAAGCTCAAATATATTACGCAGATAATGACCTCAAAAGATCCTGTGAGATCAGCTGAAGACATTGATGAACAAACCATGACCGCCTCAGACTTTAAGGCCTTGGCAACTGGAAACCCTTACCTCAAACTCAAAATGGAGTTGGAAAATGAACTGACAATTTTAGAAAATCAAAAACGAGTTTTTAATCGCTCAAAAGATGAATACCGCCACACAGTTTCCTATTGCGAGAAGCACCTCCCTATTATGGAAAAACGATTGAGTCAATATGATAAAGATATTGCCCAATCTTTGGCAACAAAGTCGCAAGATTTTGTCATGAGATTTGACAATCAAGCAATGGATAATCGTGCAGAAGCAGGGGATTATCTGCGAAAACTCATTACCTATAACCGCTCAGAGACCAAGGAAGTCAAAACACTTGCCAGCTTTAGAGGATTTGATTTAAAAATGACTACACGAGGTCCTAGTGAGCCTTTACCAGAGACCGTTACTTTAACGATTGTAGGCGATAACCAATATACAGTCGCTCTTGATTTAAAATCAGATGTGGGAACGATTCAACGGATTAGTAATGCCATTGACCATATCATGGATGACCAAGAAAAGACTGGAGAAATGGTAAAGGATTTAAAAGATAAGCTTCAAGTAGCCAAAGTAGAAGTTGAGAAAATCTTTCCCAAGGAAGAGGAGTATCAGCTTTTAAAGGCTAAGTATGAAGTTTTAGCTCCCTTGGTTGAAAAAGAAGCAGAAATTGAGGAAATAGATGCGGCTTTGGCCAAGTTTAGTGAAGATACAACACCCCAAATGAAGCAACAAATAGCACTCGAGATATAAGAAAAAAGGCTGACAAATATTTTTGAACGCGGTAAAATGAAGTCAAGAAATCATATAAGGAGAATAGATCATGGCCCAAACACTAGAAGAAATGCGTTATCAACTTGAAGAATGGTTGGCACAAGGCTATACAAGTCCAGAAGATAGGGCAAACTACCAAACTTTAAAGGAACAGTATGAAGATGAAACTCTTGATTATAGCTTTTCAAGGCGTGAAATCACTGGACAGCTGGAACTCATCATCACAAGTCGTGAGAATGATTTTCCAAACTTAGATGAGGTGACGAAGGCAGAATACCTTGATTTGGTTGCCCAACTTGATGATTTAGACAAGAGACAGGCTGACTACTATCGCAAGCAATTAGCCTAGAAAGAGGTGTAAGATGTTGGAGCAAATTCTACAAAGCCTTTTGATTATCGCAGCAATAGGACTGATGTTGTTTGTCCTTTATCGGATTGTGAAAGTTTCAGGTGCTTTATTTCTTATCGGACTCATCAGTGGATTAGTCTTTATAGAAATCTATGGAATTTACCTCTTCTTTACTGAGAGATATCTCTATTCAGAAGATTTAGCAACTAATGGAATTTGGAGTTTTACAGGATTTTTTATTGCTTTGAATCTATTTCTTATTTTTAGCATTATTATGAAGTGGTGGAGAAATAGAATAGTTTAACACGGAGGATTACCAATGGGTAGTCCTTTTTCTTGTGATAAAATCTCCAAGCTAATCTTGATATGATGAAGCTATCACTAATAGAGGAGTAAGCCATGTTAAATAAAGTGAAAGCTCGATTTCTGATTGGAGTAGGAGGTTTAATCGCAGTCAGTTTTATGGTCATGATTGGCTACACGATTGGCTCACAAACCATTTCAAAGCAAACAGAGAACCAAATACGAGCAGAAGCCAATAAACTTGTGTCAAAGAAAAAGAAGGAGGAAAGAGCGACAGTCCTATCAGATGAGCTTGTCAATGAATTTCTCACTCAATATTTCACCAAGGTCCAGCTGGGTGAAAATAACGCTCGTATCAAACCCTACATGACGGACTCGGCATTTTCAGAAGAGGAAGCAAATCAGAATAAAGCGATCAATCAAGTTTATAAAGACTATATGCTTGACTACCGATTTGAATCAGCCAGTATCTATGTCAATACAGAAAGCCATGTTGCACTTGCGGAAGTTTCCTATCAAGTAACTTATGTTTCTGATTTGAGTGAGCAACAACAGCGAACAACTCAGACAGAAACCAAGACAGTTATGTTATCCTACTCCAAAGTTTCCGACAAGCTCCTAGTTAATCAGTTGACCATTTGGAATGGGAAACTGGAGGACATGAAAGAAGCAACAGATGGAGCCAATTCCAGTATACCAACGATCCAAGGAACTACAACAAGCGAGAACAACTAGCAGGAGACAGTCTTCTGCTTTTTTTGATAGGGAGACAAAATGACACGAATTAAAGCAGTAAAACAAAAGGCCATTTTAGATGTGGCTGAAAGTCTGGGTTATTCCTTCAGACGTTTATCAGGACACATTTATGAACACCCAGACCATGATTCCTTTCGGATTTTTGCCGATACCAATACTTTCAAATGGTTTTCAAGAGATATGCAAGGGGATGTGATAGACTTTGTTCAATTAGTAGCAGGCGTTACTTTCAAAGAGGCTGTATCCTATCTTGAAACTGGGGATTTTGAACAAGCTAAGTTGATAGAAGAAACGTATCAACCGTTTCAATATTATTTGCATGAAGAACCCTTTCAGCAAGCACGTATTTACTTAAAAGACATCCGTGGCCTAAGTGATCAGACTATCAATACCTTTGGTAGACAAGGATTGCTTGCTCAAGCTACTTATCAAGCGGAGTCGGTTTTAGTATTTAAAAGCTATGACCATAATGGGATTTTACAGGCCGCAAGCCTTCAAGGTCTCGTCAAAAATGAAGAAAAATACAATCGAGGCTATCTCAAAAAAATCATGAAAGGCTCAAAAGGCCATGTTGGTATTAGTTTCGATATTGGGAATCCCAAGCGACTCATTTTTTGTGAATCAGTTATCGATATGATGAGTTATTATCAGCTTCACCCAAAGCAACTATCAGATGTTCGCCTGGTGTCAATGGAAGGCTTAAAACTTTCAGTGATTGCTTATCAGACCTTACGTCTAGCAGCCGAGGAACAAGGGAAATTGGCATTTCTAGATACAGTAAAACCAAGCAGACTTAGCTATTATCTTCAGGCAATACAAGAGACGACAAACTTTTTCCAAACCCATTCAAACGTCATAACAATGGCTGTTGATAATGATGAAGCAGGAAGAGAATTTTGTCAGAAACTGTCAGATAAAGGACTTCCAATCACCAAAGATTTACCACCATTGCAGGGACTAGAAACAAAGTCAGATTGGAATGATATTGTGAAGCAACAGAAAGATATATCCTTAAGCAATCTTATTCAGTCAGCCCAGATACAAGCCATTAAGAATCATCCTCCACCAAAACGAGAGCGTGCTATGGAATTGTGATAACAAAATCAAGTCCGCTATCATAATCTAGAATGTGACAAGGAGGACACCCTATGAGTGTGATTGAACGTCTGGCTGAAAAAGTAGCTAGGCAAGAAGGAAAGGTCTCACGTGAGACGGAGAAATTGGAACACTATCGTGACCAACTACAAACTGTAATGTATAGCACCTTTATCAAACGGCAACAATCTAGTCAGTTGTCATTTCATGAAGCACTGGAGCAAGCCTTCGGTAAAGAAACCACACTACGACCAAATTACAGAAATGAGGATACAGAATGAGTAAAACATGGAATTTTGATCAGCCACTAGACGATGTGAAACCAACATCGTCCCATGAAGAACGAGCAAAAATCGCAGCACTTTTTCATGAACAGGATGAAAAACCAATTGAAGAAGTAGATTATGTGGCTGCTTTTGAACAGCAACAAAAGGAGTCAGAATCTAAAGATGTACAAACGCTCGCATCAACCGTTAAACAAAGTCAGCCGAAGAAGGTAAATATAACAAGTGACTATAAACAACACTTGGCTGATACCATTGCACAAAACGACAAGGATATTTCCGCCTGTCAGAAGCAAATTGAAGAACTTCATCAATTGATTGATGAAAAGAAAATCCAAAATAAAAAGTTGCAGACTATTTCAGTAGCTATTGATGATTTATAAGTCAGGTAGTCCTATGCAGGCTACCTTTTTACGATTTAAGGAGAAGAAAATGAAATTCTTTCAACAGAAAAAACAGAACCAGGATCAATTTAAACGACTGATTCATCGACTATCAGAGATGTCAGATAGTGAACTAACTAAAGTAGAGCAACTCCTAGATGTGGTCTTTGATTCAAGTTTCAAGTCTAGTGAGAGAGTGGAAATATCTAGTGACATTATCACCGATGAGGAACAAAGTCTTGATAAATCAATCCAAGAAGTGAAAAACAAACTGAATACTGAGCAGTTGGAAAAGCGAATAGAGCAGTTTAAGCAATCGAAGAAACCTAAAAACGGGTAACGCACCATATTTGGTGCATTATCCGTTTTTTATGGTATAATGAAAGCAAATATGAGGAGGTCTTTATCTATGATCGGAGACAATATCAAGTCACTACGCCATACACATGATTTAACACAACCAGAATTTGCGAAAATGGTCGGGATTTCACGCAATAGCCTGAGTCGCTACGAAAATGGAACCAGCACTGTTTCAACTGAACTCATCGACCGTATTTGTCAGAAATTTAACGTTTCTTATGTTGATATTGTAGGAGAGGACAAGATGCTAACACCTGTTGAAGATTACCAACTGACTTTAAAAGTAGAAGTGATAAAAGAACGTGGAGCTGCCATTTTATCACAGCTTTATAGATACCAGGATAGTCAAGATATTGCTTTTGATGATGAATCGAATCCGTGGATTCTCATGAGTGATGACTTGGCGGAATTGATTAACACGAAAATTTACCTTGTCGATACTTTCGATGAAATAGAGCGTTACAATGGCTATTTAGACGGTATCGAGCGGATGTTAGACATGGTGCATCATCGGGTGGTGGCTTAATGCGGTTGGAAGAATTTAGTGAAGCTGAGTTTCAGAAGGCTTTACAGCAAACCATTCGGGCTTTAACCCGAGGAAAGACGATTCCAGATCGACCAAAAGCTATCTTGCTTGGAGGACAAAGCGGGGCAGGTAAGACTACTATTCATCGTATCAAGCAAAAAGAATTTCAAGGTAATATCATTATCATCGATGGTGATAGCTACCGTTCTCAGCATCCCAACTACTTAGCCCTGCAAGAAAAGTATGGCAAGGACAGCGTGGACTATACCAAGGGATTTGCAGGAAAAATGGTAGAGCATCTGGTTGATGAACTCAGTGAACGTGGTTATCATTTGTTAATTGAAGGGACTTTACGAACCACTCAAGTTCCTCGTCAGACTGCTCAATTATTAGCTTCGAAAGGATACCAAATTTCCTTAGCTGTGATTGGTACCAAACCAGAACTGTCCTATCTCAGTACCTTGATTCGTTACGAAGAGCTTTATGTCATAGATCCGACTCAGGCCAGAGCAACCCCAAAAGAACACCATGATGGGATTGTAGAGAACTTGGTTGATAACTTAAAGGAGCTTGAAAGCGATAAACTCTTTGACCAGATTCAGATTTATCAAAGAGATAGGACTTGTATCTATGACTCTGAAACTGATGAAGGCTCCGCGGCAGAAGTGCTACAAGAATGCCTCTTCGGAAAATGGAGCAAGGTAGAGGAAGAGATGTTGAAGGTGGGACGGGAACGGTTGAGAGAGTTTTCAGTAATGAAAGAAAATTAGGAGGAGATATGGTATGTATTTAAAAAGTTTGTCGATAAAAAATTATAGAAAATATGGCGAAGAAGTTCAGACTATTAACTTTGCTCATAGTAAATGGCCAGAAATGTTAGGTGTTGATGATGAATCGAAAAAGATAAATATAACAGAAGAGTATATATCAAAAAGTTCATCGTTAATTGTAGGAAAAAATAATTCTGGTAAAAGTACAATTGTCAAATTATTAAATACACTGCAAAATACCAAGTCAGGTAGTAGAAATATTTTCAAGCATACAGATTTTAACTTAAAAATGTTATCAGATTGGTACCAAGAGAATATTGAAAGTAAATCTGAAGAGGAGATAAAAAGTATTGATAAGTTTCCTAGTATGGAGTTTCTGTTGGTATTAGGAATTGATGATGAAAATGATATAATTTCAAGTTTCGAAGATATACTAATTTTAGGTGGAATAGATTCAGATGAAGTTCAAGAAAATGCGGAGGTGGCAGAAGTCTCAATTAATATTAAGTATGAAGTAGCAGATGTGGTGGCTTTTTTAGAAGAGCTAGTTAAAATTAAGACTAGCTATTTTGATGATAGAGAACAGCGTGATGGACAATACTTAGTATATAAAAAAGAGATTCGGTATCGAAAATTTTTAGGTTTGTTTAGCAGTAATTACTTTATATTAAATTGTTATCCGCTGGGAAGAGAGGAGCCTGCTAAAGAATTTTCTCTATCTTCATTACTAAAGGTAGAGACAATAGAAGCAAATACGGTTAAAAATGACAAGACACTTTCACAAGCTTATAATAAAATAGTTTCAACTTATATAAAAAATAATGATATTGCAGCAATTGATAGTTTAGTTGGTGATATTAATTATCGAGTAAAGGATATGGTTGATGCCAATATAAAGGATATTCTTCGAAGTGCAGTATCTAGTATTGAGTCAACTAAGAATTTACAGATGAATTTACATCCAGATGTAACTTTAGAAAAGATTTTTGCAAACAGCATTATTTATGAGTACCAAGAGGGAAATAATAATATACCTGAAAGCCAGTTTGGTATGGGATATACTAATTTGATGGTTATTATCGCAAAGATTGTTGACTATATTGAGTTATATAGCGAGAAGGATATTAATGGTTCAGTAAACATTCTCTGTATTGAAGAACCAGAGTCATTTATGCATCCTCAGATGCAAGAATTATTTATAAAGAATATTTCAAAAGCAATTGCTACCTTACTAGGTAAAAAACAACAACTAGATACATTTCAAATTCTCATCACAACTCACTCAACACATATTTTAAACAGTAAGATTCAATCAGGAAATACGCTTAATAATATTAGTTATCTAGGTCAAACAGGTGTAAATAATTTTATAAAAAATATAAGTGATGATGCAATAGTATCCGGTATAGATATTGATAAGAAAGCTTATGAATATATAAAAAAATATTTTAGGCTAGAGGTTTCAGATATTTTCTTTGCTGATGCAATTATTTTGGTTGAGGGAGTTTCTGAAGAAACTTATCTTAGATATGAAATTGATAGACATCCAATATTGAAATATCATCACATTAAGGTTTATAGAATTGATGGTGCATATGCCCACCAGTTTATTAGTTTGCTAGAATTGTTGAATATTAAAACAATTATTTTTACGGATTTGGATTTAAAAAGAACTGAGGATGAAATGAAAGTCGATATAAAGGATAATGATGTTCCTGATATTATTCCATCTAATATTTCTGATTTAGCAGGAAAATATGCTATTGGAGAAAGTTCTTTGACTACAAATGGTACTCTTCAATATTTTATAAAAAAAGAACTATCCGATGAGAATGCTGAATACAGTAGGATAAATAGCAAGTTAATTGAAATGCTTACTGATAAAGAAGAATTGATTGTTGAGTATAAAAATGTTTCCGCACATTCTCAAGGTAAAATCAATGGATACTATGCTACCAGCTTTGAAGAAGCAATTATTTTAACTAATGCTGTAAACAACAATGATGAGAATCTAAATAAAAAATCTTTAATTAAACTTTTACAGTATGTACATCCTAGAATGAAATATTTTGGAGATATTGACGAAACATCGGAAATCGCTGACAAATCTTATATGTATCAAGTTAAATTATCTGATGGAAAATCAAAATTTTCTACAGGGGTAGTATTCTTATCTATAACTGATGATACCTTTAATCTCAAACTTCCTAAATATATTGAATCAGGTTTAGAGTCGCTTTGTGATTATTTCAAGGAGTAAACGATGACACATACGATTAGTCCAGAAAATAGAGAACTAGAGTTAGGCATTCAGCAAAAAATTAATGAATGTTTAGATAATTTTGAGAGCTTTTGTTTCAATGCTGGTGCTGGAGCTGGAAAAACCTATGCACTTCAAAAATCAATTGAGCATATTTTGAAGACGAAGGGAGAAAATTTAAAGTTAAGTAATCAAAAAATCTTATGTATCACTTATACTAATGCTGCAAAAGATGAGATTCTTAATCGACTTGGCAAAAATTCCTCGGCAGTAGTTTCTACAATTCATGAATTTCTTTGGGGATTTATTTCTATCCAGCAAGGGTTATTGACTGTAGAGCATAATAACAAGATCAAAGAGGAACTTAATAAAATTGAACAAAAGATAAACGCGAACCCACTTTCTGGAAGTGTAGATCTGGAGGTTTTCCATAAGGAAATTAGTGATGAAGAATTTTTGAAAATATTCTACAGTACACCAACAACCCCTGCAAGTAATTTTAAAGATGAGATTATAGGATATAATAAATACTTTAGCGTTTATCTAGGCAATGTAAAAAATTTTACTAGTTTGGTTAAGGATGTTGAAAAGAAGTGCAAACTTGAAGAAACGTTGAAAGAAATTGAGAATAAGAAATCTAGAAAAATCGTCTATAACCCTATTCGAAATCAGGATAAACTTGAAAATTATGTCATTAGTCATGATACGTTGTTACTTTACTGCAAAAATATTATTACAAGTCATAATTTATTAAAGAGATTATTTTCAGATAGATATCCTTATATCTTAGTTGATGAGTATCAAGATACAGATGAAAAAGTTGTTGCTATTATTGATAGTATCAGGGAATATTCAAATTCTAAGAAAAACTTAGTAGTAGGATTTTTTGGTGATTCCTTACAAAATATTTACGGTTCAGGAGTAGGTGTTCTGCCAAATAAAGAAGAATATAAGAGTATTGAGAAAATCTTTAATCGCCGTTCTTCTAAGCAAATAGTAGAGTTAATTGAAAAAATTAGGAATGACAATTTTGGTCAACAATCTATATATAGTGATTTTGATAATGGATCTTATAATTTTTACATAGCTGGTAAAGATTTTAATTTAGATACTTTTTTACAGGAAAATAGCCTGATTAATAATACATCCTGTCTTCTAATGAAAAATGATGATATTTCAAAAGCTCGAGGATTTGATGAACTACTATCAGTTTTGAAGAAGTTTCCACGATTTAGTGGTGCTAACTACGAAAACGTGACAAATGAATTTTTACAGAAGAATTTACAGCAGATGGGATGGTTTTTAAGAGAGATTTTAACTTTTATAGACTTAATTCAAAAGTCAAGGGATAATAATTCAACGGTCAGGGAGATTGTCCAGTTTGTGACTCCATCTAAATTAATGATAACATTTGCAGAGATGAAACAGTTTATTAGTAGCTCGAGAGAGATTAACCTATCAACATTGACAATTGATAAATGTATTACTGAAATTGCTAATATTCAGGGACGAATCTCAGGTGAAGATATTCTAAGAAAAATATTCTCGATAGGTGATACTGCCGAGAACATTTTATTGAATATAAAGAATCGTGCCTATGATTATTTTTACTATTCTCAAGATTCGGAGGAGTACGAAAGAGAAGTAACAGTTATTGATGAATTTTTTAATCTAGATGTTTCTCGTTTTATCAAATGGTATAGTTATATTTTTGATAATCTAAATAATGAGGCAATCTGTTACTACACATTACACGGTTCCAAAGGTCTAGAATTTGATAATGTAGTTGTTATGTTACAAGATAATTTTGCTAGGAAGAGAAATTATTGTAAATATTTTTTTGAAAACTATAATACTTTAACTGATTCTGATTCACAATTTCAAGAAGTTCGCAATCTTCTCTATGTTGCTTGTTCCAGAGCAAAAATAAATCTTCATGTGATATATATTGCTGATATACAAGAAGACATAGTAGATAATATCAAAAACATTTTTGATGATATAAAATATTTACCATAATCAAAATATGTATGAGAGCGCCTGCTCTCTTTTTTCTTACCCTCATTTTTCATGATGTGATACCTTTTCCAAATCATCCTTGTTATCCTTATATCATTCATATGAAAATCAAGTGTTGATTTTCTACTGGGGGTTTGGGGGCGAAGCCACCAAGTTATCTTATCGTTGGCTGTCAAAACTGAAAGGTTTTGGTCGGCTGGCGATATGATTTTTTGGGTATTGTGACCACAATGGCTGAGCTCGCAAAAGCCGAAAAGCGAAGCGTTGAGGCTTTTAGGAAGCACCCGTATCCCATACGGTATCGGGGCTGACCCGATAGAGGCAAGTAGAGAAGGAGTATAACGAGATGACAGACCACTATCGTATTATCCGTAAGGAAATCAATCTGACACCAGGAGAACTGGAGCAGATTCAGGAGCTGATGAAGCAGGAACACGCAGAGCAATTCTCTCCCTTTGTCCGTCAAAAGCTGATGGACTTGGTTGAGAGGAAGCAGGCAGTAACGGATTGGTTTGCCCTCTGGCAGTCCCAGAAGATTGAACAAATCAGTCGAGACATTTTACAAGTGACTATCTTGGCTGAACAGACCCAGCAGGTCACGGCAGAGCACCTGCGAATTCTCTTGGCCTGTGTGCAGGAGTTGATGGCAGAAGTGGAGAAGGCTATCCCACTTAGCCCAGATTTTCGTGACAAGTACATGGGAGGTTAGATATGGAAAATCGTTACCGCACCAACCTCAAAAAAGTCTTTCTGACAGACCAGGAGTTGGAAACCCTGAACAACCGTATCGGTCAGAGTGGCTGTAAAAATTTCTCTGCTTATGCTAGAAAAGTTCTGCTCAATCCCAACATGACCTTTCTGACCATTGACACCAGTAGCTATGACGACTTGGTATTTGAGTTGAGACGAATCGGAAACAACCTCAATCAAATCGCACGGACCGTCAACCAGACTCACATCTTAACACCAAGTGACCGTGGATTTTTGGTGCAAGGCATTGGCCAACTCATCAAGGAAGTGGAGAAGGACTTTAACATAAAGTGTCAGCAGCTGAAGGAGTTTTATGGTCGTCACTAAACACTTTGCGGTGCATAGCACCAAGTATCGTAAGAGCCTCATCAAGTATATTCTCAATCCAGAAAAGACGAAGAAGCTGAAACTGGTCTCTGATTTTGGCATGAGCAATTACTTGGACTTTCCCAGCTATGAGGAATTGGTGGAGATGTATCAGGCAAACTTGACCAATAATGATCGGCTCTATGATTCCAGAAACGACCGCCAGCAACTCAAGCAGACCAAAATCCATGCCCACCACTTGATTCAATCATTTTCTCCTGAAGACAAGCTGACACCAGAGGAAATCAATCGCATTGGCTACGAAACCATCAAGGAATTAACAGGAGGCAACTTTCGTTTCATCGTCACGACACACACAGACAAGGACCATATCCATAATCATATCCTAATAAATGCCATTGACCTCCATTCCGACAATAAGCTTAAATGGGACTACGCCCAGGAGAGGAATCTTCGCCTGATTTCTGACCGCTTGGCCAAGGAAGCAGGAGCAAAGATTATTCCACCCAATCGCTATTCGCATGATCGGTTTGAAACCACCGCAAGACCAATCACAAGTTTGAACTCAAGCAGCGGCTCTATTTTCTCCTGGAAAACAGTAAGAGCTTTGAGGACTTTATGGCCAAGGCTCCTGCTCTAAACGTGGAGATAGATTTCTCTCGCAAGCACGCCAGATTTTTCATGACCGACCGAGACATGAGGCAGGTCATTCGTGGCAATCAGTTGGATAAGCGACAGCCTTACACGGAGGACTATTTCAGAGAGCGGTTTGCGACACGAGCTATTGAGCAGCGACTGGATTTTCTCTTGCCTAGAGCCCGTGACCTCTCTCATCTTTTGGAAATGGCAGAGCAGTTAAATCTAACAATCTCTCCTAAGAAAAAACATGTGACTTTTACTTTGACTGAGGACGGTCGAACCATTTCTATCAAGAATAAAAAGGTCAGCATCAAACACCTCTACGATGTTCAGTTCTTGGAGGATTATTTTGATAAAAGAGGCATCACACCAGAACATGACTTGGTTAACCTGGTCTCAGACTTTGAAGCCTACCAAGAAGAGCAAAACCAGAATAAGCTCCCAATTGAGGAACTCTTAGCGGCCTATAAGGATTTCAAAGAAAAACGAGACCAGGTCCAGGTGTTTGAAGTTGCATTAGCGGAGCACCAGATTGACAAGTTGGTCAAGGACGGTCTCTTTGTCGCAATCAATTATGGTATCAAAAAAGACGGCTTGGTCTTTATACCAAACCGCAACTTGGATATTCATGACAATGAACAAGGCAAGTTCTACCATGTCTTTATCCGAGAGACCGCTCAGTTTTTTATCTACAATAAAGAGAACTCTGACCTCAACCGCTACATGCGAGGACGGGAGTTAATCCGCCAGCTCACTCACGACAGCAAGCATATCCCTAAACGCAGACGACCGACCAGGACCAGCCTCAAAGATAAAATCGCAGAGCTCAATCTTCTTATCGAGATAGACCTCAACAACCAGTCCTACCAAGAAGTCAAAGACGAACTCATCAACGAAATTGCCAAGCTAGATTTGACCATTACGGATTTGCAAGATAAGGTTTCTTATCTCAATAAGGTGGCTGAAGTATTGATCAACCTTAACAATTCTGATTCAGAAAATCGAAGACTGGCACGATACGACTACGCCAAGATGAATTTGACTGCGGCAATTACACTTGAACAGGTGGAAGAAGAAATAGAAAAAAATCAAAAATCTATGACGAAATGGATAGATGATTACGAATATAAGGTTAGGAAACTTGAGGTTCTGCTTCAGACACTTAATCACTCTCTTGATTCTTCAAACCATAGAGACCGTCCAGGTAAAAATGAATTTGATCTCGAATAAAAGTTAATGATTTGTTTTCAGTTGTATCTATGACACCAAAGACTCGATAATGATTGCGATAAAGCTCCTCATAATCAATGTTACTGCCAATAAGGATAATGTTTGCCAGTTGAGAATGTCTTCTTATGTCTTCCAAAAAGAAGGTCACCTGCTCTGATGTCAAAAAGTTTGATTTTATGATAAAATAGGTGGTAGGAATATAGGATTTGTAAGGATAATAAGAGAAAGAAAGTTTGATTTTTGAATGAAGTTGACTGATGAACAAGTAATGTTGAATGACTAATGATACAAAAATACTTAGTAGGGAATGGGGAAAAATTTTGATCATACTTATCCTTTCTTTTTAGTGGTTTTGGAACTTGATTATATCATCTGTTGGTGATTCAGTTAGCTTTATTTCTTGAATGTACTTCTAACTTTCCTAAATGGTAAAATCTTACCATTCAAGACGTTTGGATAACCATTTAGGATTTGACAAGAATATGATGTTGCTCTTATGGTATAGTGTTCATAGGAGGATATGCCTATGAACTTTATGATTATCAAAGTCAAGGATGAAACAAAGAAAGTACTGCTGTCAGATATTCTATATATCATATCGCATCCATCTAAACCACATTATATTCAAATTGTGACTGAGAAAGAGATTTATGATTGCTTACAAAAGCTACAAAGTATAGAGGAATTGTATCCGGAATGTTTTATTAGATGCCATCGGTCTAGTCTAGTTAACCGTTCAAAAATTAAGGTTATCAATTCTCGAGAAAAACGTATTTTTCTTGGAGAAAAAGGAGAACATTGCCTTACTTTTTCAAGACGTCGTTATCAGGACATACTGCATCAGTGGATTAACAAAGGAGGGATGTAGCATGAATATCTTTGTAATGGAAGATGATTTTATGCAACAAGCGAGAATTGAGAAGATTATTACTAAGCTGTTAGAAAAGCACAACATCGTTCCGAAAAAATTTGAAATTTCAGGAAAACCTCATCAGCTACTTCAAGCAATAGAAGAAAAAGGAGTACATCAGCTCTTCTTTTTAGATATTGAGATTAAGGAAGACGAACTAAAAGGACTTCAAGTCGCTAAGCAAATTAGAGAGATTGACCCTTATACTAGTATTGTTTTTGTGACAACACACTCCGAGTTTATGCCCTTATCTTTCAGGTACCAGGTATCTGCCTTGGACTATATTGACAAAGAGCTTGGAGTTACCGAATTTGAATCGCGAATAGAAGCAGCTTTACTTCATACTCACAATAAGGACAATAGCGCCGTATCGGATGATTCATTCTATTTTAAGTCCAAATATGCTCAAGTACAATACCCATTCAATGAAGTGTACTACATCGAGACTTCTCCCCGCCCTCATCGTGTTATCCTTTATACCAAGACAGACCGAATGGAGTTCACAGCAAGTTTGTCAGACATTTTGAAACAAGATAAACGACTTGTACAATGTCATCGTTCGTTTGCAATCAATCCGAGGAATGTTGTTAAAGTGGATAGAAATGAAAAACAGATCTACTTTCCTAATGGAGCCACCTGTTTTATTTCAAGGCAAAAGCTAGAATCAACTTTAGCTGTTATTGATAGACTGCATAGATAAAGGAGAAAGGATGTCTGTTTTAAACTATATTATTGAAGCCATTGTTTCATTGGGTTCACTCATTGTTCTCTTTTTTAGTGTTAACCGCTTAAAGTATTCTATCCGTTCAATCCTCTTGGTCATTCTGCTCAGAGTATCCGTTGCAGCCCTTTTCGCGACTTTAAGTCAGTTATTTTCAAGTCAATTCTTCTCTTATTTTGACACCCCTTTGTATGGTTTACTGTTGGCTATTGTGTTTTTGAGACCACTGTCTAAAACCTTATTGATTTTCTGTGGTTTATTTCCTTTTATTCTGGAAAATCTTTTCTATCGTATGGTTCTTTATTTTATTTTCCCCTTATTTGGTCAGACCCCAGGTATCATAGAAGACACTCCAACTTTTGTTTTCGTTAATCTCCTGTCTACATTGTCTGTTCTATTTTTCTTAGGTTGGTTAAGATATGATTTTGTCAAGTTAAGAACGGACAATCTTGTAGCTGAAGATAAACGGATCCTCTATATGACTAATTGGGTAATGCTTGCATACTATCTTTTAATGCAAACATTGACTTATTTAGAGTATGACATCGGATTGCCGACAATGGCTTATCGTCAATTTATTCTAGTGACTTATCTTGTTATCTTCATGGGAATTATCAAACAACTGGATTTACATTTGCGAGAAAAAATACAAGAGCAGTTTGATTTTCAACAAGCCCTGCAACTAAAAAACTTGGAGGACTATAGTAACCAAATTGAGGAGCTTTATCGAGAGGTTAGGGGCTTCCGGCATGATTATTCAAATTTATTAACAACCTTACGATTGGGAATTGAAGAAAATGACATGGTGCAGATAAAGGATGTTTACCAATCTGTGTTAAAGGATTCGCATAAACAGTTGCGAGCTAGTAAATATGATATTGGGCGTTTGGTCAATATTGATAATTCTGCCTTAAAAAGTTTATTGGCATCCAAATTTTTACAGGCTAATGATAATCATGTAGCCGTTAGCTTGGAGGTGCCAGAAGCGATTAAACCGCAAGGAATGAAGTTAGTGGACTTTATCACGATTGTTTCGATTCTATGTGATAATGCCATAGATGCTACCAAAGGAACCTTTGGAAAGATTACCATTGCTTTCTTATCTGTAGATAATAAGCAAATGTTTATTATTGAAAATAACACCAAGGAAGAAAAAGTTGACCTTTCAGAGCTTTATGCCTTTGGTCATAGTTCTAAAGGCGAGGGCAGAGGTATTGGTCTATATAATGTCATGAAAATTCTAGAGCGTTACCCACACGTATCACTTAACACGACTAGTGCATCTTATCTGTTTGGCCAATCTCTAGAAATTGACTTGTCATCGAAATAAAAAAGTTGGACCATGGGATTTAATCCCTCGGTCCAGATTTTTTGATGTTAGCCCAGTTTATGTTTATTATTGCTGTCTATGGCTTGCTTTGACTTAGGAAAATATTTCATCCAATCACTCCACCAATCTCCACCAGAGATGCGGTGAAGTTCTGAAGGAGAAAGCTCTGTGAATGCAGTGAGAGAAGTTCGATACTTGGTCATATAAGGACCTCCTTTATATAAGTTTTAATTTATTGTACACAAAATATGGCGGTTTTTGATATTCAAATCCTGAACAGTCATTTAACTTTCCTAAATGGTTAATCATGGTTGGATAAAATTTTATCCTTGTAGTAATCAAAGTAAGTCTTCTTGGCAATGATACTTGTGACTCGACCCTGGAGACCGTACTGGATGACGTCGCTATGCTTGTCGGATAGTTGAGCCAAGGCAGTAACTTTGAAAATATTCCCCTCCTCAGTTTTAGTAGCAGTTTTATCGATAGACTTAATTTTTCCAACAACAGTGATGCTTTGGTTGCCAACTTTTTCTAAGCTCAGGCGTACGTCTTGTTTTTCTTTGAGTAAGGCGACATGTTCTGAAGTCACGTAGTAAGTAATGAGGAATTCTTTGGTTTGATTGATATTGGGGTAAATCTGAGCGATTTCATTACCGCTTGGAATCAAAGACTTTCCTTCAAACTCACTATTGAGATGGATTACCCCTGTTTCAGGAGCTGTAATGGTATTGTTTTCTAGTCGGACGGATGCTTGCTCTAGCTGTGCCACTAGCTCTGTGATTTGCGTTTCAAGGGTGGTCAGCTGCTGAGAGGCCGATTGTAAAAACTGTGTTCTTAGGACCTCAACCTTTGTTACAAAGCTGTTATCATAGGTTGCAACAGAGCCAGTTCCAGCTCGTTGGATGTTCAGACTAGCTATGGATGATTCTAGCCCTGAGATACTTTGGTTGATTTGAGAAAGGTATTGATCAGTTAATCCTGTCTGGGAGTCTTGTTGGGATTGGGCTAAGAAATTGTTTAAGGTGGCTTGGTGTGGATTGTCAGCTGATAAACTGGTCTGTCTATTGGTAATGGCTTGACGAAGCTCCTCGTATTCTGCTATTTGGTAATAGATTTGATTGATTTGCGTGTCAATCGCAGCAATGGTATTACCTGCTAGGGCGGCCTGGTTACTCACCTCTGCATTGGTTTTGGAAATTCCTAGTTCGATGTCCTGTGACTGGGTGATAAAGTTGTTAAAAGTATTGATATAGCCAAATTCGTCCTCCCCTGTAAAGAGGTTCGTTCCCTGTGACAGGCTTTCTTTGAGGGTTTCAAGTCCAGTTTTCTGTCTATTTAGAGTGGCTAGCTGGGTTTCAAGGGCTTGTTTTTGGGAACTCTCCATAGTTTCAGCGTATTGGATGATGAGCTCATTCTTTTTAACCAGCTTGTTATTGGCTAGATTATTGGTTGTGATAGGGTTATTGCTGGTGGATTGGATGGAAGCGATGATTGTCGTCGGAGTAATTTCACCTCTTGATATGACGGTAACCTCCTTTTGGGCAAAAAGGGAGAAGGTTAGAAGAAAGCCGACTAATAATATCAAGGGGACAATTAAGTGTGTCGCAAAATTATGGTAGCGCCGCTGGTAAAATTCAGCACTTTTGAACAAATTAGGGTTCATGCTTAGTCTCCTTACTTGCTAAATAGATGATGGTAGAAACCTTGTTTGGTCATCAATTCGTGATGTGAACCAGTCTCAATGACCTTCCCTTGGTCAAGAACGATAACTTGGTTGGTTCGCTCAGAAATACTGAGGCGGTGTGCGACAAAGATAATGGTCTTGTCTGCCATGGCCATTAAATTATCAATGACCTTTTTCTCCGTTAGCACATCAAGGCCGCTAGTGGCTTCATCAAGAATAAGAACAGGGGCTTTAGTCAGTAGAGCCCTAGCCAAAGCAATCCGTTGCTTTTGACCACCCGATAAGCCAGCTCCGTCAGACAATTCTGTTTGATAGCCCATAGGCATCTGCTCGATATCTTGTCGAATTTCAGCGATCTCACAAGCTCTGATAATATCTTCCTGACTAATCAGTTGATTAGCCCCTAAAGTCAAGTTTTCTAAGATTGAACCACTGAAGATATAAGCTTGTTGTGGGAGGTAGTTAATGTGTTGCCGAAGCGTCTTTTTATCAATTAGTTTAAGGTCATTGTTGTTGATGGTGATTCGACCCTTGTAAGGCTCAAAGAAATTGACAATCATCTTGGCCAAGGTTGTCTTTCCTGAGCCGCTAATTCCCACTAGACTGACCTTATCGCCTTGTTTGATGGTCAGATTGATATCCGATAGGGTGTCACGTCCGAAACCGTACTTATAGGAAAGGTCTTCAAAGCGAATATCGCCAGTCAGGAACTGTGAATCTGTTAAGGTCTGACTGTTACTGAATTCAGATTCAACCAGGTAGACTTCATTCAGGCGATTGTTAGCCACCTTGGCAGACTGGAGCTTGGTTTGGAGGTTTATAATATTTTCTAAAGGATTGGTAAAATAAGATAGAAGGGTGTTGAAGGTGATCAGTTGTCCAACTGAAATGTGTCCGTTCATGACTAGTTGAGCCCCAAACCACAAGATGACGATATTTAGAATGAGCTGAGCTCCCTGTTTAAGGGTAGTTTGCAGGATAGAGTATTTACTGAGTTTGAAGGATTTGTCCAGGTAATCTACGAACTCGCTATCAATCTTCTGGTAGCGGCTTTCTTCGCTGGTCAAGGATTTGATGGTTTCAATGCCGTTGATGTCTTCGATAATGGCAGAGCTGACCATGGAATTGCTCTGCATAACATCGTTATTCATCTTCTCAAACGGCTTCATAAAAGCAAAAATAATGATGATGTAAATGGGAACTGAAATTAAGGAGAGCAGGAAGAGGTTGGTGTTTTGTACCAAAAGCACACCACCGACGATGGTCAAAATAGAGACATCAAGGAAGAGTGACAAAATGGTCGATGCCAGGGCATCAATGATTGAATTGGCATCTGTAAAGCGAGAGATAACCTCACCAGTCCGCCGCGTCGCAAAGAAGGACATGGGCAGTTCAAAGATATGACGGATATAGGAAAGAATCACATCAATACTTAGCCGCTGGCTGAGCACAGTCAAAAGGTAATCTCGTGAGAAACTCATCATCTGCTGGAGGATGTAGGTGATAATCAAGCCGATGGAGATAATCCCCAAGGTTGACTTCATTTGATTAGGAATGTATTCATCCAAAATCCCTTGCAGGTAGTAAGAACCACCAATATTGATAAGCGTCACCAAAAGGCTAGCCAAGACGATATAAAAGATAAGCGCACGTTGCCTGAAAATCAGAGGGAGAAAACTCATCAGGCCGTTCTTTTTATCCTTATGAGGTTTGTAGCTAGGCCCTGGAGCTAGAAAAATGGCTACACCAGTCCATTCAGAAGAAAATCGCTCCTTGGACATCTTTGTCACCTTGACTGTAGGGTCAGGATCACCAATGATAAGATGATCTTTTTTGGTTTGATACACTACATAGTAGTGTTGGAGCTTTCCTTCTTTATTGACGTGAACGATGAAAGGGTAAGGGACATCATTCATATCAAAAAGGCTCATATCAGCTTGGATGGCTCTTGTCTCAAAGCCTATTTCTTGGGCAGCTTTAACGATACCAAGTGCGGTTGTTCCTTCCTTGTTAGTTTTGGCTAATTCTCTCAAATGAGCTAGAGAATAGTCAGAACCGTAAAACTTGGCAATAGAAGCTAAAGCAGCTACACCACAGTCTCTGGCATCAATTTGAGGAACAAAGGTTCGTTTATAAGAGGTCATTTGTCAAATCCTTTCTTGTTAGTGACAAGACTATTATGACAAAAATTTAAAGAAAAAAACGTCTCAATCTTAAATGGTCATCGAAACGTCCTGAATGGCAAAGCACAGAAAAATCTTGGAGTTAAAAAGAACTCCTGAATGGTTCTATTATCGTCTTAAACGGTAAAATTTTACTGTTTAGGACGTTTCGATGACTGTTCAGGAAATGGGAGAAATATTTTTTGAGGAAATGCTATACTAGACTTGTCAAGGTTGCAACTGGAAAAATAAAAATATTATATAAGGAGGTATTCGTTATGAATACAAAATCAATGGAACAATTTAAACAAATGGACGTAGAAATGCTTGCGAGTGTTGATGGTGGAAAAAATAATTGGCAAAATAATGTGTTAGAAGGTGTTGGTGCGGCTACTGCTGGGTGGGGGCTAGGGACTACTGTCTGTACTGTTACTGGTGTAGGGGCACCGCTAGCACCAGCCTGTGGCTATATAGGAGCTAAATTTGGTGTGGCTCTATGGGCAGGTGTAACTGGTGCAACTGCTGGATTTTAAAGGAGAATGAAGTTATGTCAAATTATAAAATACTTGATGAAGGTATCCTTCAAAAAATCGAAGGTGGGAACCCTGCAGGCGCTGCCGTAGTTGCTGGAATGGGATGTGCAGCAACTGGGATTAAATATGGTTCCAAATTGGGAGTTTGGGGCGCTGCTATCGGAGGTGTCGGAGGTGCAGTAGTATGCGGCTATTTAGCCTATACTGCTGTTGGATAACCATGAAGTTACTATTTTTTATGACAGTCATTTTTGTACAATTGTACAGTGTATATACAGATTGGAAAAGTAAACACCTAATAGAAAAATCGATAGACTTGTCAGTTATCAACGTGTTTATCATTTTATTTCTTATTTATAAAAAGTTAGTATTTATCTGGATAGTATATTTACTTATTGTTATTAATTTCTTTTTAAGAATAAATGAAAAAAGGAATTGATATCCTAGCTTTATAGCAAATAACTGGTAGCGGTAGTCTAATCAATGTCATCAAGGGGAATGGGTTAATTTTGATCTCCAACCAGTCCCAGTCTAGCCGCTGAGTGTCATCCTATAACAATTCTCAAAAAGGAATATAGATTGTATCGGATGACAAATTCATTGTATATGGACTTTCTTTAGGGCACCTCTAACAACTTCTCCCTTAAGAGAATTTAGTTAAAAAATGATGTTGCTCTAGGGGTTCCTTCATATTTGGGTGATTACTCAGCTTTACCCCTTTTTTGGACGCACTACGCCCTAGAGTTTAAAGATAGCCGTTTAATTTGTTCAAAACGGCAGATGTTATATAGCAAATTAGTTAAGGTCACATTTGTTCTAGCTCCTGCTAACCCAATGCCTTTAAAATTACTTCCTTTCAAGTTATTTTCAATAAAACCAAAAACATATTCAATACGATAACGAACCTTTGCCATATGTTAATTAATGTTTCTCTCTGTCAATGGTTTATTACGAAAGGCGTGACGAATCGTATGGTGAGATCATCCTTCAGGTACGCTCTTTCCTAGATAATAAGTTACGAAATAAGGATGTCTAAAATGATCTAAAATTACAAATGCGATTGCAGCGAAAAAAGATGGAAAGAGCAGTAGTAGAATGAACTGCTCTTTTTTGTGTCTATGATAAACTGAAAAGGTAACACTTTTCTGTACAATTTTTATAAAGTGTTTTTTGTTAAGCGGTCACTCGCTTAGCGATGGGTGTTTGATAATTGAGACTACCGTGAATGCGATGATGATTCCACCAGTGGACATAGTTCTTGGTTTTAAGGGTTAGTTCTTTAAGTGAATGAAAGGTTTCTTGATGAATAAACTCCAGTTTGAAGGAACGGTAGGTACTCTCAGCTACTGCATTGTCATAAGGACAGCCAGCTTGACTTAGCGAACGGGTGATACCAAAGGCTTCTAAGACCTCATCAATTAATTGATTGTCAAACTCCTTGCCACGGTCAGAATGGAAAAGATTGACTTGGTTAAAGCATAAGGGATACTCTGAATGGCTTGTTTGACGAGCTCTGCAGTCTTCTGCCAGCCAACAGATACGCCAATAATTTCACGATTAAAGAGGTCAATAATCAAGCAAACATAAGCCCAACGCTGACCAACACGGACATAGGTCAAATCTGTCACAATCACTTCCAGTGGTTTTTCTTGGTGGAACTGTCTGTCTAAGAGATTTGGAATAGGGGCTTCGTTTTTCCCTTTAGCATATGGCTTGAAGCTAGCCTGCTGGTAAACAGATACGAGATTTAACCGCTTCATGATTCGACGAATGCGGCGACGAGATAAGATAATCCCATCTGTAGCCAGACATTGCTTGATCTTTCTGGCACCGTATCTCGATTGGCTCTCGAGAAAAATTTGTTTCACCTTTTCTTCAAGATCAGCTTCAGATACTGGTTCTGAGGTTTTATAGTAGTAGCTAGAGCGCGGGAGATTCAACCAACGACACATGGCTGAAATGCTGTATTTATCCTTGTTAGCAGCGATTAGTTCCCTTTTTGTGCCATAATCACCGCCGCTTGCTTTAGGATGTCTATCTGCATTTCAAGTTCTTTGTTTAGCTTTCTAAGAGCTTTCAGCTCCCGCTGTTCATCGGTAATATTATCAATTGATTTGAAGGAGCCCATTGTTTTAGCTTGTCTCACCCACTTATCAAAGGTAGAAGGGGTTAAATCATATTCTTTGATCAGCGCACTTCGTTTCATACTTGCAGTGTGAAGGTCAACGATTTGTTGTTTAAAGCCATCTGTAAAATGACGGTGTATTTTTCTAGACATATTGTTTCTCCTGTTTTCTTTAGTGTAGAACACTTTATAAATTCTGTCTAGTTTAGTGTAACCGATTCAAAGTCTGAATCAAGAGAGCGAAGTGGATTTGAGCTATTTCGGATAAAGTCATGACGGAATTTTGGGCGTTAGCAAGGACTGGATCTGTTGAAGGTGCGAGACATGGAGCAGCATCAGGTTTAAGTGTGTGGTTCCTGGTGTGGAATTGTTGGATCGGGTTTAGGGGGAATTACCCTATAAAAGATTTAGTAAGAAAAGTAATCATGAAGTTTTTCTGAAAACACAAATTTATATTATTGTTATATTTTTAGTGTAAAGATTTTTCTAGTTATTTTTTTCCCAATACAACAATAATTGATCTATTACTATTCGGTATATTTTTAATGCTTATTTTATGTGCGAAGAAGATAGATAATTTCTTTCAATCCAAAATAAAGAAAAAAGCGTCCAAATCTTAAATGGTCATGGAAACGTCCAGGATGGAAAAAAAGAGATATTGACTCAAACTAAAAATAATTCTCGAATGGTCATTACATCATCTTCAACGACAAAATTTTGCCATTTAGGAAAGTTAAATGACTGTTCAGGAAATGGGGGAACTATTTTTTGAGGAAGTGCTATGCTAGACTTGTCGAGGTTGCAACTGGACAAATAAAAATATTATATAAGGAGGTATTCGTTAGGAATACAAAATCAATGGAACAATTTGTTACTTTAAATCCAACTGAGCTTGCTAGTGTTGAAGGTGGATATACCGCCGGGAAATGTCTAGCAGATATTGGCTGGGGAATGGCTGAAGGAGCAATTGGAGGAGCCCTAGCTGGAGGGCCTATAGGAGCAGGAATCGGAATCGGGCTAGGACAAATAGGTGGCAGTATTTACTTATTGGAAATATATTAGGGGGAAAATAGTATGAATATGCAAAAAAATTTACCAGACGAAACTTTAGAACTTATCTATGGTGGTGGAAGAGTAAACTGGGTCGTTGCTGGGGCACAGTGTATTGGCGCAGGGGTAATTGGACTAGTTGGTGGACCATGGACTGCTTTAGGAGCTTGTGTCGTTAATGGCGGAAAATCAATAACAGGAGATCTGTTAAAATAATGCTTAAGGATATTTCAGTAATCATTTTTAGTGATTTCTTTCCATATTTTCTAATACTGTGCATTATCCATTTTATTGGTAATTCTAAAGAAGATGTGGGATTAAAAAAAGTTAAATCAATAATCGGAGTAATTGTAATACTAAATTTTATCCGAGACATGATACAATACTTTTTTAATTACTATGACTCAGCTCAGTAGTATCGGATGTTTTAGATTCAATAGTTATTTAAGCAGAAGAAGACATAGCTAATATGATAGGTGTGCAATCATTGATTTTTGAGGTAGAGTAGCCATCTTCTGTTAAAAGGCACAATGGTCTATGTCAATGGAACTATTGAAATATGGTAATTATTATGGATAAGAAAAAAGGTAGTTTCAACTGCTATAATTACAGGAATTCTTATAGTTTCAGTATCTAATTTTTTAGAGAGTTGCCCCAGCACTTTTCACTTTGAATATTATTGGATTTTTCTGTTTCTTATCATAATATAAAAGGATCATTTTTGAGAAGTGATTTTATCCACACACCAGCTCCGGCTGATGTTTTTATCTTGAGTGGTTGAAAATCTATGGAAAAATTCATTTCATGATGAAAAATAGACATTTCAAGATTTTTAGAAAAAATATGACACTAGAGTGTTATATTAGATTTATCAAAATTTCAACGAGACAAAAACAATGGAACAATTCAACGTGCTTAATACTGATTCTCTTGCTACTGTTGAAGGTGGAGTTTCAACGCGTTGTGTTGCTACAATAGCTGGAGGAGCATTTTGGGGTGGTAGTAGAGGACTAGCAGGAGGTCTATTGGCCGGTGCTATTGGTACAGCAGTCGGGGCAGCGGCTGGTGCAATTATTGCCTGTAGATAAACATTAATATTGCTGACTAAAAGAGAGGAATTAATTAAAAATGTATTATACATTAAAAGAGGTAGAACTAGTAAATATTTCTGCAGGAGCTTCAAAAAATAATTGTGTTTGGGGAGTTATGGCAGCAGCGGGAGGAGGATTTCTCGCAGGGGCAGCACTTACTGGCCCCTTAGGTGTATTTGGCGGGGCAATGGCTGGAGTAGGTGCTGCAGTTGCTTTATGCAAATAGGTTCATAAAAGTGAGAAAGTTTAATTTAGCTGCTTTTATAATGGCATTTGGCTTTTTGATAGTAATTATTTTTCCAATTTTTCCAAAAACATTCAAAGACTACGTCTTGTTATTAGGATCGTTACTAACTTTTTGTTTGATACTTCTTATTCCGTATAGAAAAAACAAAAGATAGCATTTAAGAGATATATCAAAAGTCGGATGACAATTGTTCATCCTCCACAATCTAATTGTGTAGATTATATCCCAGCCTATCCAAGGAAAGTTTTACCAGCTTGTTAATTTAACTCATAATAAATTAAAAAATCTAGAGGAACGGGTGCGAATGAAGCGAGTTCTTAAATTGACTCTTTATGGAAGTTTAGAGCTCTATCTGAATGTCTATTTATTGGATAAGTATGGCTTAGAAAGTTGGGTATACTGGTTGAGTTTGGTTTTATCATTGTTACTAATGTATTGGCTAGATAAGCTTTTCTGGTCCGATAAAACTTGGTGTTTCTAATATTGTTTGTCGTCACACTAATATAAATTATTGGTGTGACTTTTGATTTGGTTTTTTATATAAATAAGTAACGGTAAAATTTTCCCATTTAGGAAAGTTAAATGACTGTTCAAGAAATGGGGAAATTATTTTTTGAAGTAGTGCTATACTAGACTTGTCAAGGTTGCAACCCGACAAAATAAAAATATTAGGTAGGAGATATTTACAATGAATACAATAACTATTTGTAAATTTGATGTTTTAGATGCTGAACTTCTTTCGACAGTTGAGGGTGGATACTCTGGTAAGGATTGTTTAAAAGACATGGGAGGATATGCATTGGCAGGAGCTGGAAGTGGAGCTCTGTGGGGAGCTCCAGCAGGAGGTGTTGGAGCACTTCCAGGTGCATTTGTCGGAGCTCATGTTGGGGCAATTGCAGGAGGCTTTGCATGTATGGGTGGAATGATTGGTAATAAGTTTAACTAAGGAAGGAGTTTATATCATGAAGCAGTATAATGGTTTTGAGGTTCTACATGAACTTGACTTAGCAAATGTAACTGGCGGTCAAATTAATTGGGGATCAGTTGTAGGACACTGTATAGGTGGAGCTATTATCGGAGGTGCATTTTCAGGAGGTGCAGCGGCTGGAGTAGGATGCCTTGTTGGGAGCGGAAAGGCAATCATAAATGGATTATAAAAGTCTTTTATCGCTTTTATTATTCATAATTCCCCTTGTAGTTATACTAATCGGTCTTCGAAAGAATAATCAGAAACTAATCATTGCTGGGGTAGCTCCTCTTATCTATCTATTATGCAGTTATCTTTTAGACTGGATTTTTGATTGAGAAATTCGATTTTGGTCTATTTGTAGATTTTCAAAGTATGCTAAATGTTTTTAACCTCCCCAAAAATTATCAAGTCAAGTACAGCAAAGTATTCATCTTGAACGGTTGAATAGTTATACAAAAGATATCTCATGATAAAAAACAGACATAGGAAATAAATTTGGAGGCTGATATTGATATGAAATTTTGATAAACATATTGAATTAAATACCTTCGTCTTGGAAGAAATTCAAGGAGGAAACCCAAATTGGGGGTTCAGTATTTGCTCATTATGTTGGAGATTAGAAATAAGATTTTTCTGCTTCTAAGCATTGCAATTCTCTCTTTAATATTCTTAAAGTTTATTGTTAAAGTAGACTCTAAAACATACCATTATTTAAAAATACTGACTATAATAATAGCTCTGGTCTTATATATTTTGGAATTACTAATCTCATTTTAAAAGTAAGTCATAAGTTGATCACACTGATAAACTAGAATCAGTGTGATTTTTATGTTCTGCTATTTTTCCCCTTAGGATGCTTTAATTACCGTCAAGAAGGAAGCTGTGTGATTTTTTCATTTGCAGTGCCATAGCCTAGATTCTCATGGCATTGTTATTAAGTAGGCGGTACATGTTTTTAAGTGGGTTGATTATATGGTTAGAGTATTTGTGAGCGTTAGATTTATTGCTCACAAAGGTTAACACTTCCCATTCAGGACGTTTCGATGACTGTTCAGGAATTTTACGAAATTTTGCTTGTGAAAATTATAGAATAAGATCATCAATAATAAAGGAGTTTCATCATGAAGAAAACACTATTCAAATCACTACTTTTCAGTACAGTGGCTTTGGCAGCTTTAGTTACTAGTCCTGTTTTGGCTGACAGTTCTGAAACTAATGCATTAGAAGCACAGAGTGCTTCTCTAGTGGCAGAACAGGCATCTGGCCAAGCAACACCTAATCAGACAGGCGAAGCTACAACCGGTGAAGAACTTGCAGAAGTGACCATCGAGGAGTATGCTACAAATGTCGCTGATTTTAAGAAGGTAACTATTGACAATGTTCATACAGCTTTTACGGCTGACGGTTTGGAACACACCTTGTATTTCGGTCGTGGGACCCGTTATTATTGCCGTCAATTTTCACCAGACTTGAAGGAATTTAATCAGCTAATTGCTGGTCAGTTGGAGTATTACGATACAGATAGTGCAGATGATGAGGCTAAAGAGTTCTTGTTTAAAACAGTCGGTATCCCTGGAACACCAACCATTATCTACCTAAAAAATGGTCAACCTGTTTCTGGATGGGTTGGTGGAGGAGTCAATGCTCAGCAACTTTACGACTACCTCTATTTTGGAAAATCACCTGAACAACCTGCAGAAGAGCTTGAGAATGGTGAACAGAATACAACCAATCAAGAGGAAGGGACACAGTCAGGTACTGCTTTTGATAATCAAGCTAACACTGAGGAGATTTCGAATCAAGAGTTGTCCGAAACCGACTCTTCCTCTGATAAAACCAAGGCTGATTCTGCAGAACAATCCATAGAGGTTACAGATAAATCTATAGAAAATGTCAGTACCAAAGATGAGAGTCTCAAAGTTGATGTTAAACAGCAAGAAAATCAACAAGAAACCTTGATTAAGCCAGTAAGCTCCACATCACAGGTAACAGTAACACCACTAGCAAGTCGTGTTACTGGAGTTTCCGGATCCTCAACTTTGCCTAGAACAGGAGAGGTCAATTCGATTAATCTTGTGCGTATCGGTCTAGCCTTCTTACTGGCTTTGGGATTCACAGGCATCAGTCGTTTGAGAACTAAGCAGGAGGGTTAGATAATGCAACGTTTTAAAAATATACTGAAGTTTATTGGGCTAATCTTTCTTACCTTAAGTGTCAATATCTTTCCAATGAGATTAATTGCTACTCAGGAGACAACGCCAACTTATATGCAGTGGCTTGCTAGTCTAGGTTATTTATTGGCTACTGGTATCGTCCTTGTTCTTGTTTGGAAAAAATATAAAAACAAGGATGAAAAGGAAAAATTACCCTTTACCTGGAAAGACTTTGGAATTGCTCTTCTCTTTTATCTTGCTACTCGTCTAGTAGCCATTGGTGGGACCTTTTTAATTCAAATGGCCACGGGTAATGCAACATCAGCTAATGATGCAGTCTTGATGGCAACCAATGAGCAGCTTAGCCGGATGTTCCCTTTATACTTTGTTGCCTTTCATCTTGCTATTGGTATCTTTGCTCCGATCTTGGAAGAACTTGTGTTCAGAGGATTCTTTGGTCGTTATTTTTTCAAAAACAATCGTAAGTGGTTGAAATTGACTGTGAGCTCTTCCATTTTTGCATTGTTACATATATTCTATCCAATCGAGTTTATTGTGTATTTCCTGTTAGGAGCAATTTTTTACTTGGCATACGATCGTCGTGAAAACATTGTCGATTCGATTGTTGTGCATCTACTGAATAACGGATTACTGGTTATTGTATCTGTTGTTAATTATCTTATTCTAGTACTTGATTAATAATAATTTTATAGAAGGAGGCATATTAGATGCTTAAAGAACTAGATCTCTCTCAACTGTCGCATATTTCAGGTGGAAGCCTTCGACCACCACTATATGGAATCGGAACAATTAAACCAATTAAATATCCGAAGCCAATTCCTATACCAAAGCCCATTTTACAACCAGCTGAAATTATGTAAGGTCATTACAATCTAGGCGATAGAGCAGTTTGCTTTATCGCTTTTTTATATTTTTTTGTGAAAACAGCGGTAAAAAACATGAAAATTTTCACTCTTAATAGTGAAGTCTAAAAATTGAGAGTGTTTTATGAAAAATCGTTCACCCCCTCTAATCTCCTTTTAAGAATAAAAAGGAGGATTAGAATGTCATATTTTATCTATGTGAATGGGATACGAGTCCCTGTTTCCAAAGAAGTTTATAGTGAATATTGGCGATTGACAAATCGAGAAAATTATCTTAATCGACTAGAAATCCAATATCGTGTTAGACCATTTTCAGATTATGCTGATGACCAACTAACAAGTTTTATGGCTGATGAGAAAATGGATGTTGAAAAGATTACTGAGACTAAAGAAATCTTACAGCTATTGTATGAATCTCTACTTTTGCTTAATGATGATGAATTTTCCCTTGTCAAGAACCTGTTTTTTGAGGAAAAAACATTGAATGAAATTTCTCTGTCTAATCAAATTTCTATTTCAACTGTTGCAAGACGGAGGGATAAAATTTTGAACTATCTCAAAAAGCTCTTGCATTAGGACGGAAAAAGTTATCATTTTTTCACTCTATATAGTGAAGGGGAATTATAGTTCCTTCAATGCCCTTTGACAACTGAATAGACTGAAGTGGGACTTTAATCATTTGTGGAGCAATTTAGCCTGGTACGCCGTGAGATGAGCGAGAATTATCGGCTATAAAATAGGTTGGTTACCTATCTGCCATGAGACAAATGAGGATAATGATACTTCTGAACGTTCAGGCTGCCATCGAGAAAGGACAGCGGGTGAAACTCCCATGAAGAACTTAACCAGTTCCACCTACAGAGGTCAAAATTTTAAGTAAAGGAAAAACGTTTATGGAAAAAATACAAACAGGTGCGGAATTACCGCAGATTGTGATTGAGGGATATAAGGTTACAGTACAAGTAATTGATCAGCCACTAAGTCTTACAGACGTTTTAGATGATTTGCTGGGGAGACAGCTTGAAAAAATTTGAGTTTTTAGCGGACAAGTCTTGGTAGATTATGTAAAATAGAATAGTAGAACCTCAATCCTTAATCGGTAAGCACCTAAACACTGATTAAGGAGATAAACATGACGCAAGCCTGTATTTATTTACGCCTGTCACGAGATGATGGGGATAATGTGGAAAGCAATTCCATCATCAACCAACGCTCACTTTTGAGAGATTATGCCAGAAATCATGATTTCACGATTTTAGAAGAATTTATGGATGATGGTATTAGTGGCTTAACCTTTAACCGCCCTGACTTTAACCGTATGATGGCAATGGTAAATGATAAGACAATTGATACTATTATTGTTAAGGACTTGTCTCGCTTCGGTCGAGACTACATTGAAACTGGAAAATACCTTCAACGAATTTTCCCTGCTATGGGAGTTAGGTTTATATCAGTCAATGACCACTATGATAGCTTGACGGCTGATACCAATGAAACGCATTTGGTCATGCCTATCAAAAGTCTCATTAACGATAGTTACTGTCGAGACATTTCAACAAAAGTTCGAAGCACCCAAAAAGCTAAACGGCAAAAGGGCGAGTTTATTGGAGCTTTTGTCCCTTATGGTTATCGCAAAGATGACAAGCAACGGAATCATCTAGTGGTTGATGAGAATGTACGCCCTACTATTGAGAAAATCTTTGCTCTTAAACTAGAGGGATATTCGTCAAACGCTATTGCAGGCTTTCTTAACCAGGTAGGGATAGAGACTCCCTTGCAACGTAAGAAAGCCTGTCAGGAAAAGATTAAAGGTTTTTATAGCCATTGCCATAAGTGGAACACCAAAATGGTCAACCGTATTTTGACCAACCGTGTCTATACTGGTACCTTGGAACAAGGTAAACAGACCAAACTTAATTATAAGTCGCAAAAATCTGTAGCTGTCAATCCAGAAGATTGGGTGCGAGTGGAAGATACCCATGAAGCCATTATTTCAAAAAGTACCTTTGCTATTGCGAATAACCTCTTACTCAGGGATGTTAAGCACGGGAAGAAGCTGCCTGACCTTTTTGCAGGATTATTATTTTGCAGCGACTGTCAGGCTCAGCTTGTACAACGAAAACTTCGCTATAAGGACAAAGAGACTGTTCAATATATTTGTAGCACCTACAATAATGGACGAGGATGTAGCCGTCATGCAATTAAACAAGAGAGATTACTAGACTTAGTATTGACCTTTATTCATCAATACCTTGACTGGAAGTCTTATCTTATTAAAGCAGTTCCTGATTATTTGAACCAAGAACAGTTTTTGGAAGTTGATTTTACTTCTTTGCTTGCGAATCGCAAGAAGTATGAACAGTTGCTCCAGTCCTTGTATTTGGATTTAGACGACGGTTTGATTAATGATACAGAATACCAAGAGTTTCAGCGAAGCTATCGTCAAAAGCTAAAACAGATTGAGGACACCATCATTCAAAAGAAAGCACTAGCTCAAACCCTGTATGACAAACTTCAGGATAAGGAACGGTGGTTAAATCAGTTGAGTGAAATCCAAAAAGATAAAGAACTCAATCGTCTCACTTTAGTGACCTTACTTGACCGGATTGTCATTCATGAGAATCAGGAGTTGACCTTGGTATTTCATGATGTGGCAGAACTAGAAGTCCTCCAGCAGTTTTCTCATAGAGAGACGGAGGTGATCTAATGGCACGTACCAAGAACCGCTACCGCGAGGAAACGATAATAGAAGAGGTATCACTTCAAACTTATCGTACAGGCATTTACATTCGCCTATCCAAAGAACGTACTGAAACCTGGAGAAACAAGTCGCAGTCCTTAGAGACACAAGAAAGTCTAGCTAGAGCCTTTGCCAAGGAGAAAGGGTTAACTGTAACCAAGTGTTACATCGACTATGAATATTCTGGAACAACCTTTAATCGACCTGCCTACCAGGACATGATGAAAGATATCAAAAAAGGGATTATCAACTGTATCTTGATTCGGGACTTATCCCGTTTGGGTCGAAACTACATTGAGATGGGACGACTGATTGATAAAGTATTCCCCTTTTTGGGAGTTCGTCTTATTTCAATCAATGACAACTTAGACACACTCAACGGATTAGAAGATAAGAAATCCTTTGAGGTGGAAATTAATAATTTGGTCAACGACTTATACTCTAAGGATATTTCAAAGAAAGTTATGACTTATCATATTCAGCAGGCTAGTCAAGGGTACTATATTGGAACTTCTGCTCCGTATGGGTATCGCATTGACCGCAATGAAGCTGGTGCAAGGTTAGTCATAGATAATCAGGTTAGGCCAATTTTAGAGTTTGTTTTTCAAGAGGCAATCGAAGGTAAATCCATGCCTCAGATTACTGCTGAATTGAATCGTAGAGAAATTGCTGTACCTCATTCCTACCGTAAGACAGGTCAATTATATAGAAGTGAGCAGGATACGAAAAGATGGCAAGCAGGAAATTTACTTCGTCTGATTAAGATGCCTGTTTACAAGGGAGACCTTGTTCAGCGAACACGAAACAAATCCTTATCTGAAGATGACTATATCTATTTTGAAAATGCACAGGAAGCCTATATCAGCAAAGATGACTACGAAAAAATTCTTCAGTATTCTGCTAGTCGTAAGTCTGTTAAAAAGACTGACCGAGTAAAAACTCCAAATCGCTATAAAGGTTTGATTTATGGCAAAACCAAATCAACTCAAATGGTTCGAAAGCGTCGCCATTTTTCAAATAATAAGTCTGATTATGATTACTATTACTTTATGGACTATCACTATGATTCAGAGACAGCTGAGAGAAAAACCGTTTATATCAGTGAAAATGCTCTGGATAAGATAGTAGTAGAGCTGATACAATCAGAAATGAAGCGTTTAGGTACAGTTGAGACTTTATTGCCTCGACTTGAATCTAAAAAGGAGAATTGGCTAAAGATATATCAAAAGCAGCTGAGGGGTCATCAAGGTTAGATAGTACAATGGAATGCTGAACTAAGCGATCTTTACGCAGCGTTCAGTCTTAACCGGTCTAAGCGAGAAGACTATCTTTCCAAAAAGAAAGAAATAAACTCAAAAATCAAAACCATTTCACAAGAATTAGCCCAATGTGAAACTTCAATAAAGCAGATTGAGGAGGAGCACAGTAAGCAGGTGAATTGGGTTAGACATCTAGCCAAGAGTAGCAATCAAGCAGTTTTAACGGCAGAACTCTTAAATGCTTTAATAGAACGGATTGAAGTTGATGTGGACAAAACAGTCACAGTAACTTTTAACTGTCGGATCGGGGGGGACAAGCATGACTAAAATCGCTCTATACCTCCGCTTGTCAGTTGATGAGGCTAATACAGATGAAAGCAACTCAATTACTCATCAACGGTACTTATTAAACCATTTTCTTAACCAAGAACCTAAGTTCAAGAACTGGGAACGTTTGGAGTTTGTGGACGATGGTTTTTCGGGCACCAGTCTTAACCGTCCAGCCTTTAAACGCATGATGGCTGATGTTAAGGCTGGAACTATCCGTAATATCATCGTCAAGGATTTGTCTCGATTTATGCGTGACTATTTGGAATTGGGAAACTATTTGGAGAATATCTTTCCTTTTCTCGGAGTTCGATTTATTGCTCTCAACGACAATTATGATAGCCTGGTGTCTGAACATAATGGACTGGATATTGATGTGCCCTTTAGAAACTTACTCAATGATTTCTACGCCAAAGATGTTTCTGAAAAAGTCAAGAGTGCAATGAACAGTATGAAACGCTCTGGGAAGAACATGAGTTGGTTACCACCGTTTGGTTATATCAAGGACCCAAATGACCGATTTAAGATTATCATTGATGAGGAAGTCGCTCCAATTGTGAGACGAATTTTTAGACTTTGCATTGTGGGAATGGGAACTCAAAAAATAGCGATGTTACTTAATAGTGAACAGACGATTACTCCAGCTGAGAGGAAAATGCAGGTTAGTCAAGCAAGGTATACAAAATCAATTATCATTACTGCTGAACAAAAGAGGAATGTATGGACGAGAAGTGGTATTCTCCAAATACTCAAAAATGAAGCCTATAAGGGGACATACCTGTTTAACACTAGAACAACGGTAAATGGTAAGCAGATTCGGCGGCCTGAATCAGAGTGGGAACGTCTTGACAATAATCATGAGGCAATTGTATCAAGTGAGGACTTTGACAAAGCTCAACAATCACTTGCCTCTCGCATTAGTGGGCCGAAAAATCAGACTTGTAAGCAGCCAGAAGAAGTTTTATTACGAGGCTTAGTTATCTGTGAACATTGCGGGCATCGTCTCCTTCGATATAGCCACTATAACAACTATGATTATTTTTATTGTCGTTACTGTAGAAGTCAAGACCAGACCATGAAGTCCTGTCGGATAGATAGAATAGAAGAGGCTATCGAGAAAGAATTAAAGTCTCGGTTGCCGAAGAACTCTCCAAAGCTATCAAAAACGAATCTTATAAGAGATGCTGAACGGCTGAAAACTCAAAAGGTTTCTCATTTTCAAGACTATAAAGAGGGCTTGATGACAAGAGAAACTTACATGGAAAAACGTCAGAACTTAGATAATTCTATAATGGAAATAGAAGAACAATTAAAGGTAGTTGGTAGGGAAAATATAGTATTTGACAAAAAAATGACCAGGGAAGTGGTTGACACTCATATCGAGAGGATTGTCGTCAATGGCCAAGGTTCTTTTACAGTTGTCTATAGATAATCTAATGAGAGACTTGTGTAATAGCGAGTCTCTTTCTTAAAAAGTAGCTTTGTGGTATAATAAGGGTGTTTTCAGTGTAGAAAAAAAGTGTCATTTACTTGACATAAGAGGGTGGAAGAGAGGGCATAGAAACGCCACTTGAGTGTCTTCAACGTGAAGTCTGGGAGGAGCTAGACTTGACTTTGAAAGAGGAATCGATTATTTGGTCGCGAATCTACCCTAGTATCTTGGATAAAGATAGGTTAGCTGTTTTTGTGGTTGCCCAAATTAGTCAGAAGCAGTATCAAGAGATTTGTTTTGGAGATGAAGGGCAGGAATTTAAATTGATGCCTATAGAGGATTTTATAAAAGCAGAAGGTGTCATTCCCCAGTTGCAAGAACGTTTTAAAGACTATTTAGTAGGAAAGGAAATATATAATTAATGAACAAGTGGCAAGAATTAACGATTGAAGTTAATCGTGAGGTCGAAGAGGCGGCTTCTAATATTTTAATCGAATCTGGGAGCCAGGGTGTGACTATTGATGACAGTGCAGATTATTTGGAGAATGCGGACCGTTTTGGTGAGCTTTATCCTGAGGTTGAGCAGGTTGAGACGGTTAAAATTACGGCTTATTATCCGGAATCAGTAGATATCGAGGCCATTACTAAGCAGGTTAATGAGCGTTTGGCTGAGTTGACGGATTTTGGTCTTGAAACGGGAGATATTCACTTAGCTACTCAAGAATTGGTTGAAGAAGATTGGGCTGAGAATTGGAAAAAATACTATGAACCAACACGAATTACCCATGATTTGACCATCGTACCGTCATGGACGGATTATGAGGCATCAGAGGGGGAAAAGATCATTAAGTTGGATCCTGGTATGGCCTTTGGGACAGGAACACATCCAACGACTAAGATGAGCCTCTTTGCCTTGGAGCAGGTGCTTCGTGGTGGTGAGACGGTGATTGATGTGGGGACTGGTTCAGGAGTTCTCTCGATTGCTAGCTCTCTTCTTGGAGCCAAGGAAATCTATGCTTATGACCTTGATGATGTGGCGGTTCGAGTCGCACAGGAAAATATCGACATGAATCCTGGTATGGAAAATATCCACGTTGCTACGGGAGATCTTTTGAAGGGTGTAACTCAAGAAGCTGATGTTATCGTGGCTAATATTTTGGCGGATATTCTCATCCACCTGACGGAAGATGCCTATCGTTTGGTTAAGGATGAAGGTTATTTGATTATGTCAGGTATTATTTCTGAAAAATGGGATATGGTGCGTCAATCGGCTGAGAAAGCTGGTTTCCTCCTGGAAACTCACATGGTTCAGGGAGAGTGGAATGCTTGTGTCTTCAAGAAGACGGATGATATTTCAGGTGTGATTGGAGGCTAAATGCAACAGTATTTTATAAATGGGCAGGTTGAAAATCCAGTGATCATCAAAGACAAGGATACTGTGAAGCATATGTTTAACGTTATGCGTTTAACAGAGGATGATCAGGTTGTCTTGGTTTTTGAAGACGGTGTCAAGCGCCTTGCTCGTGTGATTGATCGTGAGAATCATGTCTTTGAAGTGATTGAAGACTTAAATGAGACTGTCGAGATGCCTGTATCTGTAACCATTGCTTCTGGTTTTCCCAAGGGAGACAAGCTGGAACTGGTGACACAAAAGGTAACAGAGCTTGGAGCTCAGGCTATTTGGGGCTTCCCTGCCGACTGGTCTGTAGTTAAATGGGATGGTAAGAAGCTTGCCAAGAAGGAAGATAAACTTGCCAAAATTGCTCTAGGAGCTGCAGAACAATCCAAGCGTAATTATGTTCCAGAAGTCAGATTGTTCGAGAAGAAGGGAGAATTTCTATCAGAATTAGCTCATTTTGATAAGATTTTTATCACCTATGAGGAAACAGCTAAAGCGGGTGAGTTGGCTACTCTAGCTCGTGAGTTGGCTAAGGTGGAAAATGGACAGAAGCTCCTCTTTATCTTTGGACCAGAAGGTGGTATTTCTCCGTCTGAGATTGATGCATTTGAAGAAGCTGGTGGCGTTAAAATTGGCCTTGGACCGCGTATTATGCGGACGGAAACAGCTCCCCTCTATGCTTTGAGCAGTGTGAGTTATGCCCTAGAATTGAATAATTAAGAGAAAGTTGGCTTTGTTCCAACTTTTTTGTATTTGACACTTTTAAGCTAAGATTGAATCATGTCATTGGTTTTGTATGACAAATCGAGCATTTCTAAAAAAGTTGATATTCTTATCTCGGTTTAATATAATTGTATTATCTTTATAAAAGGGGAAAATTTTAATGAAAACGGGATCGTTATGTGGCTCAATCCGCTGTTGTTTTGGGCCTTTTTGCTTTCTTAACTGTGCTACAAGTTGTGGGGCATGCTGATGAGGCAACGGCGCCCAGTTCCAACTACCTCAACTGAAACTGTGACAGATAGTGGAGCCACTATCGTATCAGGACAAGGAACTTCGGGGACAGCTGTTCAAGGAGGAACAGAGACTGTATCTGCTACATCAACAACAGTAGTGACCAATGCGTCTACAGAGCCATCAGCTAATACCTCAACGACCCAAGCGAGTCAAGAAGCCAGTGCTGTTTTGACGAATGCTAATCAGGTGACACCAGCAGTGCTAGTACAGGTTGAAACTGTTACAGAGCCTGCTCATGAGGGTCAGACCGTTGATATGCAGATTTTGTCAACAACAGACCTTCATACCAACTTGGTTAACTATGATTATTATCAAGATAAGCCGTCTCAAACAGTTGGTTTGTCTAAAACTGCTGTCCTTATCAAAAAAGCTCGTGAAACTAATCCCAATACGGTCTTAGTGGGCAGTGGGGATACGATTCAGGGAACCCCTTTTGGTACTTATAAGGCTTTGATTGATCCTGTTGCCCAAGGTGAGACTCACCCTATGTATAAGGCTTTTGAGATGCTTGGTTACGATGCCGAAACGCTTGGAAACCACGAGTTTAACTACGGTCTAGAATTTTTGGATCGTATGGTTAAGGCTGCTAAGATTAACATTATCAATGCCAATGTACGCAATGCTCAGACAGGCGACTACTATTACAACCCTTATAAGATTGTTAACAAGACCTTTACTAATACAGACGGCAAACAAGTAACGTTAAAAATCGGTATTACTGGTTGTCCTTCCAACACAGATTTTGGTTTGGGATAAGGCCAACCTTGAAGGTAAGGTAACCGTTGATGATCCAATGGAGGGCTGTTAAGGCTATCGTTCCTAAGATGAAGGCTGCAGGAGCTGACTATATTCTTGTTGCTGCTCACTCTGGTATTGGTGACAATGAATACACTAAGAACGAGGAAAATGAAGGTTACCAAATTGCTTGTATCGAAGGCGTTGATGCTGTTGCGACAGGGCATTCACATGCGGATTTTCCAAATGGAGATGGCACAAGTTTTTATGTGAAATACCCTGGTGTAGATGATGTCAATGGTCTCATCAATGGGAAATATGTGGTTATGGCTGGTAAATTCGGGGATCATCTAGGTATCATGGATGTCAAATTGACTTACAGGGATGGTAAATGGAAAGTTGTCAATAGTAAGGCTAAGCTTGAAAAGATTGATACTAAGTCAGATGTTGCGGACAAGGACCTAATTGATATGGCTACTCATGACCATAATGGAACAATCAACTATATCCGTAAGGAAGTTGGTGAGACCACGGCTCCAATCACTAGCTACTTTGCTCAGGTTCAGGATGATCCATCTATTCAAATCGTTAATAATGCGCAACTATGGTATGCTAAGAAACAAGTAGCTGGAACAGCAGATGAGAATCTCCCACTCCTCTCAGCTGCAGCACCTTTCAAAGCAGGGACTCGTGGGGATGCGACCTACTATACTGATATTCCAGCTGGGCCATCGGCCATTAAGAACGTCGCAGACCTCTACCTCTACGACATGTTACTGCCCTACTCAAAGTGACTGGGGCACAAATTAAAGAATGGTTGGAAATGTCTGCAGGACAATTCAATCAAATTGATCCTAATAGCAAAGAACCACAACAACTCATTAACAGTAGCTATCACTCATATAATTACGATGTGATTGATGGGTTGACTTATAAGTTTGATTTGACACAACCTAACAAATACGATCGTGAAGGTAAGTTGGTTAACCCAGACTCTAGTCGTGTTCGTGACTTAACTTATCAAGGGAAACCTATTGATTTGAATCAGACTTTCCTTGTCGTGACTAACAACTATCATGCGACTGGGTACTTCCCTGGTGTTAAAGATGCTGCAGAAAAACGTCTCCTCAATCTTGAGAATCGTCATGCCATCATTGACTATATTGTTAGTGAGAAAACGAATAATCCGAGTGCCGATGGAAATTGGAGTTTCGTCCCTAATATTACGAATGCAGATATCCGTTTTGCCTCATCTGACAATGCGCGTACCCACCTTTCTGGTCAGGATGCCATCAGTTATGTAGGACCATCAACACAAGCAGGATTTGCAGAGTACCGCTTGGTTGTTAAGGAAAGGGTAAATCAAGTTGAGGATACGACTAAGAAAGAATCTGAGAAGTCACCAAAAGGTAATGAGACAGTGGATCAAACTAAGCGTGAGACACCAAAAGCTACGGTAGTTGCCAGCGTGGCTAACCCTGCTTCAGCTATCCATTTGTCAAACAATCAAGTCGTTATCTTACCTCAAGCTCAAGTACAAGAAGCCCAAGGCTCAAGGACAGCTAAGACTTTGCCAAACACTGGTTCAGACGAATCTGTGTCAGCAACTTTAGCTGGAATGGTTCTTATGACCTTGGCTGGTTTCTTTGGAATCAAAAAACACGAAAACAATTAAGAAAAGCAAAAAGCCCCTATCTGAACTGCACCCCAAAAGTTAGACAGAAAAAATCTAACTTTTGGGGTGTTTTTATTATGAAATTGACTTATGAAGATAAAGTTCAAATATATGAACTGAGAAAGCAAGGAGAAAGCTTTAAACGACTTTCAAATCAATTTGGGGTGAACGTTTCCGGTCTAAAGTACATGGTGAAATTAATTGACCGTTATGGAATAAACATCGTCAAAAAGGGAAAGAAGCGTTACTATTCTCCTAAATTAAAACGAGAAATGATTGATAAGGTTCTGCTTGAAGGTTGTTCTCAACAAAGTGTTTGTCTGGACTATGGCCTTTCAAATCAAGGCT
>DOTL01000055.1 GCA_003521145.1 Streptococcus sp.
TCAATTTGAAAAGGTAAGTGCTTAAAATAAATAGATTAAAATTCTACGTTTGTTACTCTAAAAACTTGACTTAACGTCAAATTTCAATTTATCTACATCATCTTTTTCAAAATTTTTGATGTCGCTCACATCAAAATCATCTAAAAATCTTAATAAGTCTACTTTTGAGTATATTGTCAGTCCTAACAAATTATCCGTAGTTGTTTTTAGTATTTTCGCAAGCTTTACGACATTTTCTAAAGTCGGCTCTCTTTTCCCATTTTCCCAATTTGTATATGTTACACGATTCACTTGCATCATATCTGCAATCTCTTGCTGTTTTAATCCACTTTCTTGTCGTTTCTTTTTTAAATTTTGTGAAAAAATCCAAATTTCAACTTGAAATTTGGGTCATTCTTTTCTTTATAAGTTTGTTGAATTTATCACAAATTATGCTACAATTGAAGTAAACAATCATAAGAACTTGCCTAAACTTTTGGTAAATAAGAAGATTATTGGCTTTAATATGATTGAGTTACACCTATAGAGTACCTCTATCTGATAATCTATCATTGTAAGGTCACTATTCTAAATTTCCCTAGAGACTTTTTGGCCTCTCGTTCCTAGAAAAAGGAGTAATTATGTCCGAACCATTATTTTTACAATCTGTTATGCAAGAAAAAATATGGGGCGGCACACATTTGCGTGATGTCTTTGGCTACGACATTCCAAGCGACCATGTCGGAGAGTATTGGGCTATTTCTGCTCACCCAAATGGTGTTTCTACTATTAAGAATGGTCGTTATGCCGGTCAAACTTTAGATGTTCTTTATGCAGAGCATCGTGAATTGTTCGGCAATCGCAAGGAACCTGTCTTCCCACTTTTGACTAAGATTTTGGATGCCAATGATTGGCTCAGTGTGCAAGTCCATCCAGATGATGCTTATGGACTTGAACATGAAGGTGAACTTGGTAAAACAGAGTGTTGGTATATCATTGCTGCTGAGCCAGGTGCTGAAATTATTTATGGCCACAATGCTAAATCAAAAGAAGAACTGCGACAGCAAATTGAAAGTAAGGATTGGGAAAATCTTTTGACTAAGGTTCCAGTTAAAGCAGGTGATTTCTTCTATGTGCCAAGTGGTACCATGCATGCTATTGGTGCAGGTATCATGGTTCTTGAAACGCAACAATCTAGTGATACGACCTACCGTGTCTATGATTTTGACCGTAAAGATGATCAAGGTAACCTGCGTGAACTCCATCTTGAAAAATCTATCGATGTCCTTAATATCGGTGAGCCAGCCAACAGTCGACCAGTCACAACAAAAGTAGATGACCTCAAATCAACGCTCTTAGTAGCAAGTGATTTCTTCGACGTTTATAAATGGGAGATTTCAGGTAAGGCTGATTTTGAAAAGACTGCAGATTACAGTTTGTTTAGTGTACTTGACGGTCAAGGAAGCCTCCTAGTCGATGGGCAAGAATACCCAATTGCAAAAGGAAGCCACTTTATTCTTCTTAGCGATGTTCAAGCATGGCAAATTAAGGGAGACCTTGAACTGATTGTCAGTCACCCATAATCAAAATATCAAACTAGACGAGATGAGAATCTTGTCTAGTTTTTTCGTACAATGATACAGAAAATTTGCAATTTTAAAAACCTTTCCTAATACGTTTCAATAGCTTGAAGTTCCAAACTAATCATGTCATACTAAATAAGTTGACTAAAATTATAATAAACAAGTTGTGTCTATTTGGGGCATAAGCTCTTGTTTGTTTTAGATTGGAGAAACTTATGTTAAAAAAGGGAAGCCTTACAGCTTTATTGTTGTTTGGTATGTTCTTTGGAGCGGGAAATCTGACTTTTCCCCCTCAGCTAGGCTTTGAATCTGGAGGTCATTTTTGGCCTGCGATTGCAGGGTTTGTCCTATCAGGTGTTGGTATTTCCATCCTAACGCTGGTGATTGGGACCCTAAATCCTAAGGGTTACATTCATGAGATTTCTCAAAAAATCTCGCCTAAGTTTGCCCTAGTCTATTTGGCAGTACTCTATCTGTCCATTGGTCCTTTCTTTGCCATTCCTAGAACGGCAGCAACAGCCTTTTCAATTGGCTTCTCACCTTTGATTGGAAGCGGGCATACAAATCTATGGCTCTTGACTTTCACTGTGATTTACTTCGCTCTAGCGCTTTGGATTGCCATGAATCCATCTAAAATTCTAGATAGTATTGGACGTATATTGACGCCTATCTTTGCCATCATGATTATTGTCGTTATCGTGGCAGGAGCATTTAAATATGGTGGTTACAATCCTCAGGATGCAAGTCAAGCCTATCAGGCTTCTGCTTTTGGTAAAGGATTCTTGGAAGGCTACAACACCTTGGATGCCTTGGCTTCTGTGGCCTTCAGTGTAGTAGCAGTAGTCACACTCAACCAATTAGGCTTCAAGTCTAAAAAAGAGTATATCTCAACGATTTGGGTCGTTGGTTTCGTAGTGACTATCCTCTTTGGTGCTCTGTATTTGGGATTAGCCTTTTTGGGGAATCATTTCCCACTCCAAGTGGCGGGATTACCAAAAGATGCCAATATTGGTGCAAGTGTCTTGTCACAAGCCACACAAGCTATCTTTGGACCAGCAGCTCAGATTTTCCTAGCTATCATGGTGACAGTGACTTGCTTCACAACAACCGCAGGACTTATCGTTGCGACTGGGGAATTCTTCCACAAGGCATTCCCGAAAGTATCTTACAAGGCTTACGCCATTATCTTTACCTTGATTGGCTTTGCGATTGCCAACTTGGGTCTTAATAATATTATTGCTTTCTCAGTGCCAGTACTTTTGATTCTCTACCCAATCACGATTACGATTGTCATGATTGTGATTGCCAACAAGTTCGTGGCTCTGTCAAAACCTGGTATGCAAATGACAGTTGCAGTAGTCACGCTGATTGCTTTGCTCAGCGTTCTTGGTAGCCTGTTCAAGCTTGCAGGACTCAATGCTCTAATTAACCTCCTCCCATTGTCGGGGGCATCATTGCCATGGTTGATACCAGCCATCTTGTGTATATTCTTGTCTCTCGCCTTACCGGATAAGATTAAGAGCGAAAGCTTTGAAATGGAATAAAAATAAAATCCTATCACAATGTGGTGGGATTTTTGGCTCTTTGTCAACTGTAGTGGGTGACGAAAAGCTAACATCTAGAGAG
>DOTL01000049.1 GCA_003521145.1 Streptococcus sp.
GAGGACCTATCAGGTCCTCTCTAAATGTTAGCTTTTCGTCACCCACCACAGTTGACAAAGAGCCATTAATATTAGTAATTCCAAGCTGACAAACCTTGTGCGTTATAGGCATTCAAGGCTGATTGAATTTGATCCTCAACCGTTGCAGTAGAGCCCCATCCAGGCATTGTCTGAAAAAGACCTGATGCACCTGAACCATTTGCTGCAGTCTGATTACCATTTGACTCACGCGCAATAATTGACTCCCAAGTTGACTGAGGAACACCAGTAGCTGCCGCCATCTGTGCCGCTGCATAAGAACCAACTTCTCCTGCAGTGTTCCCATTTGAGAGAACAACTGACCCGCTACCAGTTGTAGCAACCGAAGGAGCTGTTCCAGTATTTTGAGTCAATGTAGTAGCAGTACTCGTTATAGCAGCGCTTGTAGTAGCAGTATCTGACTGAAACTTTTCAGCTGCTTCTACCGCTTCTCCTGTTGTTTCTGACTGAGGCTTACTTTCTTCAACCTTTTCTTTATTAGCTTTATTATCTTTACTTGAGCTAATCTCTGTTGATTTTACTAAATCTTCTGTCGTTTCTGACGTTGTTGATGCTGTTGAAGGCGCTGAAGTAACAGAATCTGAAAATGCATCAACCAACCCTTTATTAATTAGTGTAGAAAGTGATACTGCCAAAATGACAATAAAACTTGTTACAATTGCTACTGGTACCGCCAATGATTTCTTCGCTACTAATTTGATACGGCGTCCCTTATAACTTTTTTTAAACATAAATCCCTCCTAGTTAATTCTAGTTACATTCATCATAACCTAGTAATATTACTGCCGATTATTTGTATTATGTTTAATGTTACAATGATTTATAATTTTAATAAAAAATGCCAAAAATCTGGCATTTTCCCCTTATTTGTATGAGGTTTTACTAGTTTTCCTCATAAGTCAGTAATAACGATTTAATACCAACCATTAGCATTCCAGAAAGCAAGAGCTGCAGTCCATGAACCATAACGGCTTGCTACATAATTATCTGCTACCTTCTCTTGATTTTCAGGAGATAAGTCTCCATTCAAATATGATGATGCTAATTGGTAACGTCCATAATATTGCCCATTTTGAGCTGTATAGCTACCGCTTGACTCACGTTGTGCAATTTCTTCTTTGGCAGCTGCCTCTGAAGAAGAAAGATTTGTATTGGTTGCTTGAGTATCTTCACTTTGTGTAGACTCTGTCGATTGTGTTGATTCAGCAGTTACTTCTGTTGTAGCTGAAGGTTCTGTAATCTCTTCAGTAGTTTCATTAATTGTTAAGTTTTGACCAATATAAATCTTATTGGCATCTTGAATACCGTTTTTTGAAACGATTTCATCTACAGTCGTACCATTCTTCTTAGCAATAGCTGAAAGGGTATCGCCTTTTTGAACTGTATAAGTTTCTGCATTAGCTAAAGCCGTTGCTCCAAGTGTTGCTACTGTAACAAGTCCAAAAAGACCTAATTTTTTAGTGTTAGATGTATTCTTTTTTTGCATGATGATGCTCCTTTATCTATTTATAGTCCAATCCATATTAGTCAAAGATATTAAGTTATTTTATTGTTTATGACTAATAGGTAAATCAATGGGCTTACTCTATATAGGAATTTTTCAATCCAGATTAAGCTGAAGAACTATAACTATGTATCTATGATACCTTGGAAATATAACATCCCCTTGTTAGGGATATTAAAAATATTACAAGTAGGTTGGGATTAGATGAAAAAAGAACGCCTACGTGGGCGTCCATCTAAAACTTCTAGGTCTTAAGACCTATTTTTTATTTATCTCAACGAATTAACTCTTAAGATAAAAAAGCATTAATCCTAAAGCTAAAATAGCAATAATTGATAAGGTATCTCGACCATTCCATGAAAGTCGACGATATTTTGTTCGCCCTTCACCACCTTGATAGCCTCGTGCCTCCATAGCAATCGCCAGAGCATCTGCTCGTTTAAAGCTTGATGCAAACAAAGGAATTAAAATAGGTATTATTGATTGTACCTTTTGAATAATATTTCCTTCACCAAAGTCAACACCACGTGCCTTTTGAGCATTCATAATACGAGTCGTATCATCCATCAAAGTTGGTACAAAACGTAGACTCAAAGACAGCATTAAACCAATTTCATGTGCTGGCACTTTGAAAATAGTAAGAGGTTTTAAAAGTGATTCAACTGCATCAGATAAACTTAAAGGTGTTGTCGTTAGAGTAAGTAGGGTAGAAAAACTAATAATGAGGATAAATCTAAGAAATATCATCCAACCTTGATTTAAACCGACTTCCGTAATCTTTAAAAAGCCAATAGACCAAAGCACACTCCCTTTTGTATTGAAGAAAACTTGAAATAGGGTAGAAAATAAAATAATCCAAATCATTGGTTTAATTCCACCTAAAAAGAAACCAAGTTTTATTTTAGACAAGAAAACCAAGGAAAGTGTAAATAAAGTTATTACAGCATAAGTTAAGGGATTATTAGCCCAAAAGATAATAACAATATAAATCAGCATGGCTAATAATTTACTTCTAGGGTCTAATCGGTGTATAAAAGAGTCCCCAACAATATAACGTCCAATAATTAACTTATCCATGCGACACCACCTCTACGAATTCCTCGACTGTAATAGGGAGACTTTCAAATCGATAACCTTTTTCTTGTATCTGTAGTGCAAACTCTGTGATTTTAGGAACACCTAATTGCTTTTCTTTAAGAAAAGTAACCTTTTGAAAAACATCTTTAGGAGCTCCCGTCAACACTAGTTGCCCTTTTTCCATAACATTCACAGTTGTTGCATAATCGGCAACATCATCCATCAAGTGAGTAACTAAAACAATCGTCATTCCAGAAAGATGTAACTCCTTAAAGAGAGACATCAATTCCTTCCGGCCCTGTGGATCTAGACCAGCAGTTGGTTCATCCAACACTAAAATATCTGGTTGCATAGCTAGAATCCCTGCGATGGCAAGACGTCGCATTTGTCCCCCTGATAAATCAAAAGGATTCTGTCCATGGAACTCTTCTGGAAGTCCAACTAATTTTAGACTTTCAATAGCACGTTGTTCTGCTTCTTCCTTAGAGACTCCGAAATTTTGAGGTCCAAAGGCAACATCTTCTAAAACAGTCTCTGCAAATAACTGACTTTCTGGAAATTGAAAAACTAAACCTACCTTCTTACGAATCGGTTTGATATCCTTGTTCTTTGATTGACTGGTTATGATAGTATCATCAACTTGAACCTGACCACTAGTTGGTAAATAGAGGCCATTCAAGAGCTGCATAATCGTAGATTTACCACTTCCCGTATGTCCAATAAAGGCCGTATATGAACCATCTTTTATCGTCGTCGTCATATCAAAAAGGGCACGCCCCTCAAAAGGAGTACCTGCTTGATAGATATAACTTACATTTTCGAGAGAGATTCCCATAATTGTTCTCCCAATTCCTTTTCTGTCAGATAGTCTTCACAATCTATCAGACCTTTATTTCTTAGCTTTTGAGTTAATAATGCACTAAAAGGGATATCCAAACCTAAGTCAACTAACTCTGAGCCCCTACTAAATAGTTCACGAGGACTTGAAACAGACTCCACTTTACCTTTTTTCAAAACCAAAACACGGTCACTCAAAGCGACCTCATCGAGATCATGAGTAATTGATAAAACAGTCATTCCGTATTCTTTACGAATAGCTTTAATAGATTGAATCAATTCCTGGCGACCTTCTGGATCAAGCATGCTAGTTGCCTCATCCAAAATCAAAATAGAGGGTCTCATAGCTACAATACCTGCGATAGCCACACGTTGTTTTTGACCTCCAGATAATCTAGCTGGCTCTCTATCCTTAAATTCTGACATTCCCACAAATTCTAGAGCCTCTTGAACTCTTGAAGCCATTTCTTCATAAGGAACACCTTTATTTTCAAGACCGAAAGCAACATCATCTTCAACAGTTGCCCCAACAAATTGATTGTCTGGGTTCTGAAAGACCATGCCAATCTTATCACGGATATCCCAGACGTTCTCTTCTGTTAATTCTTGACCTTCAACGATAATCTGCCCAGACTCTGCAACTAATAGTCCGTCAATAAGACGTGCTGTCGTGGATTTTCCAGAACCATTATGTCCTACAATGGATAACCATTCCCCACGTTTCACGTGAAACGATACATCATCAAGAATATAGGATGGTTGATCTTGATGATATTTAAACTTTAAATTTTTTATTTCAATCATTGGTTTATCATACTACTTGAAAGTATCCTTAAATAAGAAACCTGCACCTTTGAAATAATCATAGCCTGAGTAAATTGTAAAGAATAAAGCAATATAAAGCATAATTGTTCCTACAAAATGCAGATGACACAATAATAGAATGATAGATAACATCTGAGTCACTGTCTTAATCTTACCAGGCATAGCTGCAGCGAGAACTGTACCACCGTTCTCCACTAATAAAAGACGAAGACCTGTGACTGCAAGCTCACGACAGATAATAACTGAAACCACCCAGGCTGGCGCTTGATTAATACCGACTAACAGAATCAATGCTGACATCACTATCATCTTATCTGCCAATGGATCTGCAAATTTCCCGAAATTAGTAACAACATGCCATTTTCGTGCCAAATAGCCATCTAAATAATCTGTAATACTGGCAATAGCAAAGACAACCGCCGCAGCAATATGCATAACATTACTTGACGCAAGTGATGTTATCAGTAAAAAGATAGGAATCAAAATAATTCTAGCAAGGGTCAACAGGTTAGGTAAATTTTCTTTTTTGAACATTTCTTCTCGATTCTATTGGATTCTTAATGTTAGGTAGCTAGGTGTATTTTTATCTAATTGAGATAAATCAAGTGACTCCCCATTTACCTTTAGAGTTACTTTTGAAGATTGAGCAATAATAATTTGAGTTGGTTTAGTTTTATCAGAAAAATCTAAAGAGTATTTTGAATTCTTCGTTTTTGAAAGGAGGTAACTATCTGAAGTATCTGAGTTATCTACTGAAAACCATGTGTCATTACTATCTTTTGATAACTCCACATCTAAAACTACTGAAGAATTTACATTGGAGAAATCAACCATTAGTTGATTGCCTTGAGTTGTCGTTGTAACATTTGCCCCCGAAACGGTAACCTCAGAAATGCTTCGTGACGATTTAGCCTTACTAGCCGTTGACAAATGATTAACTGTAGAGATAGTATTTGGTTTTATCACCTGAGATTGATTAGAAAGATGTCTAATAATAATATAACCCACTGAACAGATGATAAGTAACGAAACCGCACTAAGCATAATTAAAGGTAGATAGTTAGACTTTCTTTTTTCTTCACGTTTATGCTTTAAAAATCGTGACATGGGAGCTTTAGCAGCTAAGGCATCTTCCTTACTTTCAACTGGTTTCTTCTCTTTTTTTAGTTTTTGATCATTCTGTCTCTGCTCCTCAAACAGACGTTTTCCATCTAAACCAACCGAAGTCGCATACTTTTCAAGCGCCTCTTGCTGAATGTCCTCTGGCAAAGCTTTAAGTTGATCCATTTCCATAGCCAGAAGAAACTGGGCTTCGACTCCAGAAATTTTTTCTACATCATACAAACTTAACTCTTTCTTTATACGCGCTGCACGTAATTGCTCACCTAGAGAGTGTAACTTCATTTTTCCCCTTTCTAATATTCTTCTTTGTTTTCGTGTCTCTATTATAGCAAATAATCGCTTATTTAGGGAAGACAACAAAATCGGTAATCTCTATATTTGAGAGATAGTGATTCAAAAAATCCTTCAACTCCTTGGAAGTAATGCTCATCAGTTCCTGACCAAAATCAAAGTATGTTTTATCATTCTCAAAATAAGCTAAATATTGGCTTCCTAAATTCTGGATATTGTCTAGACTACGTAAAAATTCACCATAAAAAGCTTTCTTTTGTAAATCCAATGCTTCTTCCGTCAATAATCGTTTTTTATCCGCGGATGTCATCACCTGACGAATTAAACTTGACATACGGATAGGTTCTGCAGTGTCCATAGTCATAATGACAAATGAATATCGAGTAGATACCTCGCATTCAATTGACACAGACTCATCTATTTTACCTTCAGCATACCAATTTTGATAATAAGGAGACGTCCAGCCAAACAGTAAATTGAACAATAACTGTACCAGTATATTTTCTCTCATACGATTATCAGTAAAAGGAACACTCTTAAAACCAATGGCTAGTTTTGAGATGAATATCTCCATTTGAAGACTATCTAATTTTTCGATATTTGACTCAATGGGGTTCTTTTCTTTTTCGATTATTCTCTCAGGTAGTGTAAACTTACTTTGTTTTTCGTTGACAAAAGTGTAAATGTTTTCTACATCAAAATCGCCCACTAAGACGAGATGACAGTTTCCTGGCCTATAAAAGCAATCAAAATTATCTTTCAAGTCCTTTACAGTGATTTCTTCAATACTATCAACACTTCCAGCAATATCCTGCCCTAATATAGTACTAGGATACAAGCTTTGTAAACAACCTAGATAAACTCTGTAGTCAGGATCATCCTGATACATATTTATTTCTTGTTCAATAATTCTTTTCTCATGGTTGACAGCACCTTCAGAAGTTGTAAACCTTGATGTAAACTTTAATAAAAGTTCTAAAGACTCCTCAAAGTGGTCAAGGGTAGAAAAATAATATGTTGTCTTCTCCAAGGTTGTAAAAGCATTGACATCAGCTCCAAGCTTGACAAAATCCAATGTCACATCCCTTCCCTGCTCATCCTCAAATAGCTTGTGTTCAAGAAAATGAGCAATACCTGCAGGATAAGATTGTGACTCTCCATCAATATAAAAGTGATTATCTAGCGCCCCAAAATTTGTTGACAAAAAGGCGGCTTTTTCTACAAATCCTTTTTTCTTAATGATTGATAAAGACATACCATTATCTAAAATTTCTGAATAAACTTCTTCATGAATTTTTTGATAATAACGTTTCTTCAAAGCAGCCATTCTAAGACACTCCTTCTAAAAAGAACAAACTCTGTAGCTTAACTTGACGCGCTACACGGCAAACATCTTTTTTTGTAACCTTCTCAATCTCATCTAACCAATTCTCTAATAAAAGACTTTTATCGCCAAAAATCACCTTATTAAAACATTGTTCCACCAATGTTAAGGCGTGATCTTCAGAGAGCAGGGCATTCATTCGTATGATTTTTTTAGTTTGATTCAAGAGAAAACTTGAAAAACGTCCCAATTTAATGTAATTCAATTCTCTACTAATTCCTCGCATAGCCTGATTTCTATTAGATTTTTCAATTCCAGCGTAAACTTCCAGTAAACCTGTAAAGATATCAAATTTGCTACTAATTGAATAAGCTAAGCCTTCCTTTTCTCGAAGTGTTGTAAATAAAGCTGAATGGGCAAATTCACCAAACATAGCATTAAATACAATTAAAGCAAAGTAATCTTCATCTCCATATTGACACGGAAATTGATACCCTAGCTGTAAAATCGATTGACTACTCTGTCTAGGTTCTATCTTTTCTTTCACAACGTTGACATAAGGTTGACTATAGCTAAACTGTAAATCAACTTGACGTCCTTCCAAAGGAAAATGATGTAACGCTTGGAGTACTTGATAATCCTCAAATTCTCCAACCATAAAAATATCAATACGATCTCTTGTCAACATGCTTTGAAATTCTTGATAGGCTGTAAACGAGTTTTCTGCTTCAACAAGTTTTGCTTGACCATATTTGGGAACTTTCAAGCCCTCGTTTACAAAATAAAGCTCCCTTTCCTTAACTTCACTGTAATAGTAATTATTCTCTGTGTCAACATCCAGGTAAGTCATTAAATTTTGTTTTTCTATGTCAAATACTTTATTTTGGTATTGAGATACTATTGACATCGGCTTGTAAAGACACTCTTTCAAAAATCCTAGCACTTCCAAAAATAATCCATCATTCGTAGGGATAAAGGCATCTTTCAGATATGTCAACTCGATGTCAACGCTATGTGTCAATCCTTTAGTTGACACTCTAGTTGACAACTGTGTTCCATAAAGAAAAGCTAGTCTCTCTTTAAAAGACTGTACTGTTGGATACGTCTGATTGGCGGTAGCCAACATTTGTGAAACTAGGGCTCGTTTAGCAATTGTTTGTTTATTCAAAGAACCTGTCATTCGAAAAACAATACGATTAGTTTTATATTTTTGTGTTGGAATGAAGTGTACATATACACCATCAGCAATTTTCATTGATAACCTCTAAAAAGTTTATGCTTCCAATTATACCATTTTTATGCTATCTTATCTCAAGAGAAAGTTGAGGTACTATGGAATATAAATTATTTAATGAATACATCACACTGCAGGCACTTCTAAAAGAATTACGTATCATTCATAGTGGCGGAGCTATTAAAGGTTTTTTAGCTAATAATACCGTTTTATTCAACGGTAAGGATGAAAAACGTCGTGGAAAAAAACTTCGTTATGGAGATGTTATTACCATTCCGTCTGAGGAACTTGAAATAACGATTGTAACTCCTACGACAAATGAAATTGAAGAGTATCAAAAAGAAGTCGCTGAAAAAGCACGTGTTGCTTCCATTGTTAAAAAAATGAATCAGGATAATAAAAATAAACAAAAGGCATATCCGTCAAAAGAAGGCAATAAAACTAAACGAAAACCCATTCGTTTCCCAGGAACCTAACTATGTGGCTCGAAAATATTTATATTCAACACTTTAGAAATTATACTGAAGCCTCTGTGAGTTTCTCACCTCATCTCAATATTTTTCTTGGTCGCAATGCTCAAGGAAAAACAAATATTCTTGAGGCCATCTATTTTCTAGCATTGACACGTAGTCATCGGACCCGTTCAGATAAGGAAATGATTCAATTTCAGCAAAATACTCTTAAACTTAACGGCATCGTTCATCGTCATAGTGGAAAGCTACCTCTGGAAATCAGTTTATCTAATAAGGGACGCATAACAAAGGTCAACCACCTCAAACAAGCTAAATTATCCGATTATATCGGTCACATGACAGTGGTACTCTTTGCTCCTGAGGATTTACAACTTGTAAAGGGATCTCCAATCCTAAGACGTAAATTTATAGATATTGATTTAGGACAGATTAAGCCTGTTTATCTCTCAGACCTATCAAGTTATAATCATGTACTCAATCAACGTAATGCCTATCTCAAATCTACTGACAATGTAGACATTAATTTCATCACAGTGTTAGATGAACAGCTTTCCGATTTTGGAGCACGAGTTATCGAACATAGACTAGATTTTATCAAGCAATTAGAGGAGGAGGCAGATAGACATCATAGTATTCTCTCAAATCAGATAGAACGCCTTAAAATCTCCTACAAATCTAATATCCCACTCGAAAATAACAAAGTTATTCGCGAATCATTTTTAACCACCTTAAAGCAAAATCACAAAAGGGATATCTTCAAAAAGAACACTGGTGTTGGTCCACATAGGGATGATTTGACATTTTACATTAATGACATGAACGCATCTTTCGGCAGTCAAGGACAACAACGTAGTCTCATTCTTTCTTTAAAAATGGCCGAGATTGCTCTGATAAAAAAAGTAACAGGTGAATTTCCCATTCTTCTCCTCGATGATGTTATGAGTGAGCTTGACAATCACCGTCAACTTAAACTATTAGAAAGTATTGACGAAGAGGTTCAAACCTTCATGACGACAACTTCACTTGATCATCTTAACAACCTACCACACGATTTAAAGACCTTCTTAGTCAAGAACGGTATTATTTGTGAAAAACAAGTCGATTAAACGACTTGTTTTTCTGTTTTCTGTGCTTTACATATGTGATAAGTGATATTAAAAAGAGGTAAACGAAAATTCAACCAAATCCTTTTGTTGATGACCTTATCTATGTAAATACATTGTAAACCTTTGTAAAAATCTATGTAAGTCAAAACCACCCGTGAGAACG
>DOTL01000086.1 GCA_003521145.1 Streptococcus sp.
CTACAGAAATTATAGAGCCATGATAAGTTGAAACCCTATTACGAGAAAGCTAATAAAAACTAAAAAATCTCCAGGTTCTTTCTGGAGATTTTCCTTGTTATTTTGGTGCAATCACTTCAGCACCACCCATGTAAGGACGAAGAATTTCAGGGATAGTTACTGAACCATCTTCGTTTTGGTAGTTTTCAAGGATAGCGGCTACTGTACGTCCAACAGCAAGTCCTGAACCGTTAAGAGTGTGAAGAAGTTTTACCTTACCATCAGTTTCGTCACGGTAACGGATTTGTGCACGACGGGCTTGGAAATCTTCTGTGTTTGAACATGAAGAAATTTCGCGGTAAGTATTTTGTGCTGGAATCCAAACTTCCAAGTCGTAAGTTTTCGCAGCTGAGAATCCCATATCGCCAGTACACAAAGTGATGACACGGTATGGCAAGTTAAGTTTTTGAAGAATGTTTTCAGCGTTAACTACCATTTTTTCCAATTCATCATAAGAGTCTTCAGGTTTTGAGAATTTGACCATTTCAACCTTGTGGAATTGGTGAAGACGAATCAAACCACGTGTATCACGACCAGCTGAACCAGCTTCTGAACGGAATGAAGGGCTCATAGCTGTGAAGTAGATTGGCAATTCTTTACCATCAAGGATTTCACCACGGTAGTAGTTTGTCAAAGGAACTTCGGCTGTAGGGATAAGGACATAGTCAGTACCGTCAAGCTCGAAAGTATCTTCTTTGAATTTTGGATATTGACCAGTACCGAACATTGAGTCGTGGTTAACCATGTAAGGTGTGATCATCTCAGTGTAACCTTCTTTAGCGTGCTCATCCAACATGAAGTTGTAGATTGCACGTTCCAATTTTGCTCCAAGTCCTTTGTAGAAGAGGAAGCGAGAACCAGTGACTTTAGCACCACGTTCCCAATCTAGGATACCAAGGTCTTCCCCAAGATCCCAGTGTGCTTTAACTTCAAAATCAAAGTCACGAGGTGTTCCCCAACGACGAACTTCTACGTTTTCGTCTTCGTCAGCACCTACAGGAACAGAGTCATTTGGTGTGTTTGGAAGTGTCACAACGATAGCATTAAGCTTCTCATCGATAGCAGCAAGTTCTGCATCAATTTCCTTAATTTCTGCAGAGACTTGCTGCATTGCTGCGATTTGGTCGGAAGCATCTTCTTTGTTACGCTTGGCTTGAGCGATACCATCTGAAGCAATGTTACGTTGAGCCTTGAGTTCTTCAGATTTGATAAGAAGTTCACGACGTTTAACATCAAGCTCTTTAAGTTCATTTAAAGTTTCAGCAGCGATACCACGTGTAGCCAATTTTTCGGCAAGGGCATCGAAGTCGTTACGAATACGTTTTACATCTAACATAAGTTCCTCCAAAAAGTAAAGCACTCCAGTGAAAGTGTTGGAGTGACATAGGCCACGGTTCCATCCAACTTCACAGGAGTGCACTTGTTTATGTTTTTAATTATTAGAAACGGTAGAATTTCGTAGGTCAACCCTACCTGCTCGCAGCAACCGCAGGATTTCTGTAAGGGTCTAGCTAGTACTTATCCGTCTGCTATATTATACAAAAATTATGATTTTTTGGCAAATAAACCTTTGAGTCGAGCGCCAATAGTTTGAATAAGAGTTGGTAGCTTTACGACTTTCTCATTGCCAAGGTGTTCCCTAGCAATCTTTAGAATCTTCCCAGAATCTTTAGAAGCAAAGAGGAATTTACTCTTGTCTGTCAACACTTCAAAGTGGCGGCTAATTCTTTTTCCTGAGACATTAGCACCGATTTGAGTGATGCTAGTCCATGGGATTTGAATGTATTGCTCGACATTGACATCAGGGTAGAATTCAAGGGCCACATCTCCGATTAGAAATTTACCGACTTTACCTCCGATAGCCATGTAGGAAACGCCTGTTGTATGTAGTTCAACTGTTTTGTTTAGTGATTGTGCCATATCTATCTCGCTTTTTGATTGTAGTACCTTTATTATGGCATAAGAAAAGAGTTCAGATTTGCTAAACTCTTACTCTTTTTACATGATTCCGAAGAAGCTTGCAACAATACCAACTACAAAGAGTCCGATGATGATTGTGATTGGTGAAACTTTCTTCTTAAGCAACCACATACATGCAAAAGTAAGGAGAAGACCCATCAAACCTGGAATCAATGAATCTAATTCTTTTTGAAGGGTATCAACTTGAATCTTATCGAAGCTAAGTTTGTCATTAACTTGGCCGAGGATAGTTTTAAGTTGGTCACCACTGACATTGCCTTTAGGCCATTCGATATAGGTACCTTTAGACAAAACTTTACCTGGAAGGTTTACAGTGAAGACGATAGAAACCCAACGTTCAACGAGGACGGCCAAGATGAACATACCAAGGATTGATGCCCCTTTAGTAATATCTTTCAAGATCCCACCAGACATGTCTTTTGTGATTTCTGAACCTGCTTTGTAACCAAGTTCTTGAGTGTACCACAAGAAGGCCATACGGATAAGGTTCCAACCGATGAAGAAGATAAGTGGACCAGCGATGTTACCAGCTTTTGCCAATGATGCCCCAAGGGCACCAAGGATAGGACGAACTGTGAACCAGAAAACAGGGTCACCGATACCGGCAAGAGGTCCCATCATACCGATTTTAACACCTTGAATAGCAGCATCTTCGATGTCAGTACCGTTAGCTTTTTCTTCTTCAAGAGCCAAGGTAACACCCATGATAGGAGCCGCTACGTAAGGTTGGGTATTGAAGAATTCCAAGTGACGTTTAAGAGCTGCGGCTCGGTCTTCTTTGTTAGTGTAGAGTTTTTTGATAGCAGGAATGAGTGAGTAAGCCCAACCCAAGTTTTGCATACGTTCATAGTTCCATGAACCTTGCAAGAATTGTGAGCGCCACCAAACCTTTTTACGATCCGCTAGAGATAATTGAATTTTTTCAGCCATGAGAGCACCCCTTCCTAGTAGTCTTCCAAGATATCGCCGATTGGGTCGCCTGAACCAGATGAAGTTCCGCCACCATTTCCGCCACCTTGTTTAGAAAGATTGAGGTAGATGAAGGCAATAGCAACACCGATAGCACCAAGAGCGATAAGTGTCAATTGGTTAATAGCAGCAAAAGCAAAACCGATGGCGAAGAATGGCCAAACTTCACGAGTTGCCATCATGTTGATAACCATTGCGTAACCAACGGCTACGACCATACCCCCACCGACAACCATACCGTGGTTGAGCCAGTCAGGCATCAAAGCAAGGGCATGTTGAACAGATTGTGCTGGGATAGCAAGAAGAAGGGCAGCTGGCACAGCGATACGTAACCCTTGAAGAAGGAGGGCAAGGTAGTGTGCGCGTTCAACACCAGCGATGTTGCCGCTTTCTGCTGCTTTATCTGCAGCGTGAACAAGGGCAACAGAGGCTGTACGAACAAGCATAGTTAGGAAGAGACCGGCAACCGCAAGTGGGATAGCTGTTGCAGTCGCAACACCGATACCTTCAGTTGTGAAGTTACCACCTTTAACCAAAATGATGGCAGCAGCAACAGAGGCAAGGGCAGCGTCAGGAGCGACAGCGGCACCGATATTAGCCCAAGCAAGGGCGATCATTTGAAGAGTACCACCAAGCATGATACCTGCAGTGAGGTTACCTGTAGCAGCACCGATGAGGGTACATGCAATAAGTGGTTGGTGGAATTGGAATTGGTCAAGGACACCTTCAAGACCAGCAAGGAAGGCAACAACTACGACCAAAATTGCAGAAATAATTGAGATATCTGACATGGTAATAATTCCTTTTCTATTGAGTTGTGATTAGCTGAGAGTATCAACTAATTTATCCGAATGAAAGTTATTGAACGTTAGCTTTTTTGATAAGGTCGAACAAATCTTTCTTAGAATCGTTTGGTACCTTACGGACGTCGAATTTAACGCCAAGGTCACGCAATTTTTCGAAGCAAGCAACATCGTCTTTGTCCATAGATAAAACGTTGTTAACCATTGTTTTACCAGTTGAGTGAGCCATAGAACCAACGTTAAGTTCTTTGATTGGCACGCCACCTTCGATAGCACGAAGTGCGTCTTGAACAGTTTCGAACAAGATAAGTGCGTGTGTGTTACCAAAGCGAGGGTCTTTAGAAGCATCAATCAATTTTTGAATTGGAACAACGTTTGCTTTAACCCCATTTGGTGCTGCTTGTTTGATCAATTCTTTACGAAGCTCATCTTTGGCAACGTTATCCGAAGCAACAATAATACGGTCTGCTTTAGAATAAGGTACCCAGTTAGTTACTACTTGACCATGCAAGAGACGTGTGTCCAAACGTGCCAAGTTAATCTTGAGTTTACCATCTCCGATAACTGTCCCTTCTGGGATAGCTCCTTGAGGTGCTGCAGCTTCTACAGGAGCTGCAGTTGTTTCCTCAGCTGGATTTAGCTCCTCTGGAAGTGCCTTGATACCATCCTTAGCTTCCTTGATGATATTAGCAGCAACTTGCTCTACAGTAGCGTTAGCATCCATCATACGTTCAGTGTATGCTTGGATTAGCATTGGCAAGTTAAGTCCTGTGATGATAGCAATCTTGCGATCTGGATTTTCTCCAGCAATTCGGCTGGCTTGGTTAAATGGTGAACCAGACCAAAGGTCAGCCAAAACAAGAATTTCATCATCAGCATCGAATTGTGCAATGGCATCGTTGAAGTGAGCGTACAAATCATCAGGACCTTCACTTGGCATGAAAGTTACGACTTGAACTTTCTCTTGGTCTCCAAAAATCATAGAGCCTGATTGGTGGATTCCTTCAGCGAACTTACCATGGCTGGCAATAATAATACCGATACCCATTCGTGTTCTCCTCCTTATAAATTATTTTTTTTCTAGGCTTAAAAAGACTATCTCCGATTTTTATTAAGACGCTAAAAAAGCGTCTCTCAATCTTTTTAAACATAAGAAATCATGAACAATTGTATTGTAAAACGCTTTCACGTAAATGTCAATAGATAGTGAGATAAAATTTCAAAAGAAGTCAAATTCTTTAAAAATGAGCAAAATATTATAAAAAGATCGCCAAACCATTAGATCGGACAATCTTTTTATAATATTGGGAGATTATTTCTTCTTGACAATGAGTCGTAAAAGATTTTTAAAGCCTTGTTTGAGGACAGCGATAAAGCTAGGTGCTTTTCTTAAACTTTCTCGAGGAATTCTTTTTTGAATTTCTTTTAAAGTTATTCGGCTTTTTCGACTGGCAAAACGGAAACGTCCATTTTGCTTAGTAAGGATTTCAAAGCGTGGGATGAACTTACCACCGAAGTATACATCAGCAATCACATAAGTGACTTCATCCCAAGGAATTTTAACGTAGTCTTGCAACTTCGTATTATTGTAAAATTCGAAGGCCTTATCTCCGACCATGATATTTCCGTAAATAGGCCCTTCACGAAACCAAGTTCCCTTAGTTGTGTGAGCCGTTTCGGTATTGAGCGATTTAACCATATCTTGCTCCGATTAGAGTAGACCAATAATGTGGAGTACAATAGCTATAACAAAGATACCCAAAATGATAACGATTGGAGAAACTTTTCTCTTAAGAAGGTACATACAGAGGAAAGTCAAACCAAGGGCAGCAAGACCAGGAATCAATTGGTTCCTGGTCTTGCAAGGTTGTCACTTTGTTAGCGTCAAGAGAGCGACCGGCAGCTTGTTGATGGAAGGTTTCTTTAACACCGGCAAAACCTTTTGGAAGTTTATCCCAATCGATATAAGCTCCTTCTTGTTGTTTAACAGTAGAGACAACTGGTATTAAGGTGATGCTTACCCAACGTTGGATAAGAGAACCGATAACGAACATCCCCATCATTGATGCGCCACGAGTTACTTGTTGAAGAAGGTTACCTGACAAGTCGTCTGTGATAGCAGTACCAGCACGCTAACCAAATTCTTGAGTATACCATTTAACGGCAGCTACCATGGCGTTCCAGAGAACGAAGAAGACGATTGGGCCCATGATGTTACCTGAAACAGCCAAACCTGCTCCTAGTGAAAGGAAGATTGGACGAAGGGTAAACCAGAAGAGAGGGTCACCGGCACCTGCAAGAGGTCCCATCATACCGACCTTAACCCCAGAGATAGCAACGTCATCGATGTCCGCACCGTTGGCACGTTCTTCTTTAGTTTGATAAAGTTTTTTGATTGCAGGGATAAGGGTGTAGGCTAGGCTACACCACCATTTTGCATACGTTCATAGTTGAATGAAGCTAAAAGAAAGTATGAGCGCAAGAAAGATTTGAAACGATCTGCTTTTGTTAATTTAATTTTTAAATCAGCCATTTTCTTTCCTCCTAATTAAAAGTCTTCCAGAATTTCACCGAGGGGATCACCTGATCCTCCGTCGTTTGAAGAACCCAATGAACCACTAGCTTCAAGCGCAAGGTACATAACGGCAAGACAGAGACCGATGATACCCAAACTAATCAAGGTCAATTCTTTGAGGTCAGTCAAAGCAAAACCAAGGAAGAAGAATGGCCAAACTTCACGACTAGACATCATGTTGATATTCATAGCATAACCAACGGCTACAACCATACCACCACCGATTGTCATACCTGATGTCAACCATTCAGGCATAGCTTCAAGACCAGATTGTACGAGGTGTGCAGGAATCAATAGCAAGAGGAGGGCAAGGATAGCAACACGGAGACCTTGAAGGGACATACCGATAAAGTGCCATCTTTCGATATCAGCATCTTCTGCACGGCTATCCATAGCGTGAGCGATGAAAACTGTAGCAGTACGGACAAACATTGTCAAGGCAAGACCGGCAACAGCCAAAGGCACCGCAAGGGTGATGGCTGGACCAATTCCTTTATCTCCTTGACCACCCAAGATAAGGATGATTGTAGAAGCTACAGCAGCAAGTGAAGCGTCTGGTGACATGGCAGCACCAACGTTAGCCCACCCCATAGTGATCAACTGCAAGCTACCACCCAACATTACGCCGAGTTCGAGATGACCAGTAACAAGACCGATTAGGGAACAAGCCACAACTGGCTGGTATGTTTCGATTTGGTCGTTAACTGAGCTACAACCGATAATGAAAACAACAATTACGACTAAAATAATTTGTACTAAACTCATTTATGCATCCTCCAAAATTATTTCTTCTCTGCTAATTTAGTTTCAGCTAACTTAATCAAGGCATCAACGTTTGCTGGGCTATCACTTGGTACCCCACGAACATCAAATTTGACACCCAATGATTGCAATTCTTTGATAGCATCCACATCTGTTTGGTCAAATGAAAGAGCTTTAGTAACGTTGACTTTTCCTTCTTTATAAGCTGAAGAACCAAGGTTGATTTCTTTAATATCAAAACCTGCTTTAACAGCAGCAAGAGCATCTTCAACAGATTCAAAGAGAAGCATAGCACGTGTATCTCCAAAACGTGGGTCATTGTTTGCTTTAACCATGTTTTTAATTGGGATAACGTGAACTTGAACACCAGATGGAGCGGCTTGTTTAATCATGTTTGTACGAAGTTTATCATGACAAACAGTTTCTGAAACAACGATGATACGGTCTGGGTGAGTTGAGTGAGTCCAACCAGTCGCCACCTGACCGTGGAGGAGGCGTGAGTCAACCCGAGCCAAAACGTATTTGATTTTTCCATCACCAAGAGCAGTTCCTTCAGGAATGGCACCTTTAGGAATAGAAGGCTTAGCGTCGGCTGGTTTAGTGTCTTCTTCAGGAATAAGGCCTTCTGGAAGGACTTTAACGCCTTCTTTGGTTTCCTTATAAATGTTAGCGACAACCTCTTCAACCCCAGCATCAGGAGCTACCATACGTTCCGTATATGCTTGGATAAGCATTGGCAAGTTGAGTCCTGTCACGATAACCATCTTGCGATCAGGATTTTCTTCCTTGATACGCTTGACTGGTTAAATGGTGATCCAGACCAAAGGTCTGCAAGGACTAGAATTTCGTCGTCAGCATCAAATTGAGCAATGGCATCTTTGAAGTGAGCGTACAAGTCGTCAGGACCTTCATTTGGCATGAAAGTAACAACTTGAACTTTCTCTTGTTCACCAATAATCATAGAACCTGATTGGTGAATACCTTCAGCGAATTTATCATGGCTAGCAATAATAATACCGATACCCATTAGTATTCTTCCACCTTTTATATATTGTTTCTTAGGAATAGAAAAATGATTGTTGGTATTAGCATCAATCAGTATGAAATGACAACAATATTTTTTTAGTTTATTGAAAATTACAAAACTCTAATCATAAAGCGTTATCATTGGTTTGTCAATAGTTTTCGTAACAAAAGTGTCATAAATTTGAAAAAAACATCAAATTCTTGCGAATATACTTTCTTTTCAGACAAAAAGAGTTAGATATAGTTTTAAACTATATCTAACTAGAGGAAATAGGATTAAGAAAAAATGATATAAAAGCTTGTAATTGCTAGTAATGACTGCTATAATTTATTCAATTAACTATTTAATGTATTAACTATTTAATGTTAAATCTATAAGAAAAGAGGACCTCCTTATGTCAGATTTACTAAGTATTTATAATGAATTGCAATCTAAGAAATGGGTCGACTTGACCCACAAAATTAATGCGGAAAGTCCACATTTTCCAGCCCTCCCTGCATTGAAACAAGAAGACCTTTTCACGTTAAAAGATGGTTTCCATGTTCAAAAATTTACTGTAGTTGGTCAATACGGAACGCATATTGATGCACCAATTCACTTTGTAGAAGGTGGTCGTTGGCTAGATGAGATTGCCCTCAAGGATCTCCTTTTGCCACTCTATATTATCGACAAGTCTAAAGAAGTTGCTGCGAATCCAAACTTTATCTTGAGCAAACAAGATATCTTAGACTTTGAAGCAGAGCATGGACAAATTGCAGAAGGGGCCTTTGTGGCATTCCGTAGTGATTGGTCAAAACGTTGGCCAGATCAGGATGCTATGCGTAACCTTGATGAAAATGGGGTTCAACAAAGTCCTGGTTGGAGCCGAGAAGCTTTGGAATTCTTAATCCATGAACGTCATGTCAAGGCAGTGGGTCATGAGACTTTTGATACAGATGCTGGTATTCCAGCAGCAGAACATGGCTTGGTTAACGAATACTACCTCTTGGAACAAAACATTTATCAGGTAGAAGTCTTGAATCAATTGGATCAAGTTCCAGCCGTTGGTGCTTTGATTTCAATTGCATTTCCTCACTGGGACAAGGCGACAGGTTCCCCAGTGCGTGCAGTGGCTATTTTACCTTAATCAGAACAAAAGACACCGAAGAAATTTTCAGTGTCTTTTCTTGTTTATAAAAAGAGTTCTTGAAGTTTGCGAGCAACGCCATCCTCTTCATTAGTCCACTCAATTTGTTCGTTAGCGTGGGGAAGAAGGACAGAGCTAGCATTCTTCATAGCATAACCAGTTTTAGCAAGCTCCAACATCTCTGTGTCGTTGTGCTCGTCTCCAAAAGCAATCAAATCATCCGTTGATTTGCGCATAGCTTTAAGTAAGTAGTTTAGGGCATAAGCCTTGTTAATACCTTTAGGTGAAAACTCTAAAATATTAAGTGGGCCACCCCAAGAATCAACTTCAATTTCTTCCTTGAAGTCTTTCTTGATATCATCGGCTAGCTGGTACTTATCTTCGTGACGAGTTTGCATAAGAAGAGCATTTGGGTTGCGTGTAATTTTTGCTGGTTCCAAACGCATAGCCTCAATGATTTTATCAACACCAAAGAGTTGTGGTTGAATACGCTCTGGGTGATTCATAGAGATATAGAAGTGTTTTCGGTATTCACTAGCCAGAAAATCCATCTCTAACTCATCATGTCGTTGTAAGAGGTTAATCAGATATTTTTTGTCTAATTTAACCGAATGCTCATAGGCCCAGTCTTGGTCTGGAAGATTGGTCAAGGAGCCATTAAAAGTGATGAGTGGTGTTTCTAACCCTAGTGTTTTGTAATGGTCAATAGCCATACGATAAGGACGACCTGTAGCAATAACAACTTGGTGTCCTTTATTTTGTACATATTTAATCGTTTTTTGTGTGAATTCTGAAATAGTTCCATCTGGGCGCAAGAGCGTTCCATCAAGATCAAGTACAATCAATTTTTTTGTCATGTTCCTATTATAGCAAAAATCTGTCCTTTGTTGGTGATTGAGAAAGAGTTTTCTAAGAACGTTTGGTTTTTCATAATAAAAGTCTCAGGAAATAAACCTTGCACCGTCAAATATTTTTATGTAGAATAGTAATGTTGCATTCTAAGTGAGAATGTTCCGAAATTATTCGGATTTTGACAATATTTTTTACTAAGGAGTCTAAACTTTCATGGAAAAGATTTTCAAATTGAAAGAACATGGTACTGACGTCCGAACAGAAGTGACTGCCGGATTGACAACTTTCTTTGCCATGTCTTACATCCTCTTTGTTAACCCAGCGATGTTGGCCCAAACAGGAATGCCTGCACAAGGTGTTTTCTTAGCAACAATTATTGGTGCGGTTGCAGGGACGTTGATGATGGCATTTTATGCTAACCTACCATACGCCCAAGCGCCTGGTATGGGGCTTAATGCCTTCTTCACCTACACAGTGGTTTTTTCTTTGGGTTACACTTGGCAAGAGGCCTTAGCAATGGTCTTTCTATGTGGTGTTATTTCATTAATCATCACGGTAACGAAAGTACGTAAGATGATTATTGAGTCTATCCCAACAGCTCTTAAATCTGCTATTTCAGCAGGTATCGGTGTTTTCCTTGCCTATGTTGGGATTAAAAATGCTGGTTTCTTGAAATTCTCAATTAATCCACATACCTATACTGTAGCAGGTAAAGGTGCTGATATGGGCAAGGCTTCAATTACGGCTTCATCGTCAGCTACACCAGGTTTGGTTGCCTTCAATAATCCAACTGTAATTGTAGGTTTGATTGGTCTTGCGATTGCGATTTTCTTTATTGTTAAAGGTATTCGTGGAGGTGTTCTCCTTTCAATCCTTGTAACGACTATCATTGCTATTTTTGCTGGTGTCGTTGATCTTGGAAGCATTGACTGGCACGCAGCTAGCTTGACATCATCTATTAAAGATTTTGGTCAGGTCTTTGGTGCAGCGCTTGGATCTAAGGGATTGGGATCGCTCTTTGCAGATGTTTCTCGTTTGCCTGGTGTCTTTATGGCTATTCTTGCCTTTTCATTGACTGATATCTTCGATACTATCGGTACCTTGATTGGTACTGGTGAGAAGGTTGGTATCATTGCTTCAACAGGTGATAACAACGAATCAAAAGCCCTTGACCGTGCTCTTTACTCTGACCTTGTCGGTACAAGTATTGGTGCCATTGCAGGGACTTCAAATGTTACAACTTACGTTGAATCTGCAGCAGGTATTGGTGCTGGTGGACGTACTGGTTTGACAGCTCTTGTGGTTGCTGTACTCTTTGCCATCTCTAGTTTCTTTAGTCCAGTGGTATCAATCGTTCCTAATGCTGCCACAGCGCCTATCCTTATTATTGTAGGTGTTATGATGCTCTCTAACCTTAAGAGTGTCGATTGGGAAGACTTGTCTGAAGCTATCCCTGCCTTCTTCACTTCTATTTTCATGGGATTCTCATATAGCATTACCTATGGTATCGCAGCTGGTTTCCTTACTTATACTTTGGTCAAAGTCGTCAAAGGTCAAGCTAAGGATGTCCACTTTATTATGTGGATTTTGGATATCTTGTTTATCCTTAACTTCATCAGTATGGCTGTGTTCTAAAGCTTGAAAGTTAAAAGTCTGTACATTTGTCAGGCTTTTTCTTTTGGCTCCTTGTCAACTATAGTGGGT
>DOTL01000080.1 GCA_003521145.1 Streptococcus sp.
AAGAGAACTTTTATATCTTATCATCCAAATCAATACTTGTCAATTGTTTTTTTAAAAAAATAAAGCAGTATAATTATATACTGCTAAATAAATTATTTAAAAATTTCTTTTACTTGCATTATAACCATATTTTTCAATGAAATCTTGGCGGAACTCAAGTAAATTGTCATCTATAATAGCTTGTCGTACCTTGGCCATTAAGTTTACTAAGAAGTAGAGATTATGATAACTTGTCAAACGAATTCCAAATGTTTCATCCGCTTTCAACAAATGCCTCACATAAGCACGTGTGTAATTCTTACATGTATAACAATCACACTCAGAATCTATAGGGCTAAAATCTTCTGCATACGCCGCATTTTTAACCACAAGACGTCCTTGACTCGTCATACAAGTTCCGTTACGAGCAATTCGTGTTGGGAGTACACAATCATACATGTCAACACCACGAATAACACCATCAATTAAACTATCTGGTGCCCCTACACCCATAAGATAACGTGGTTTGTTTTCAGGAAGTAAAGGTACAGTAAAGTCTAGAACTGCATTCATCTCTTCATGAGTTTCTCCTACTGCAAGACCTCCAATTGAATAACCTGGAAAATCCATGGAAACCAAATCCTGTGCAGATTGTCTACGAAGGTCTTCAAAACCTGATCCCTGCACAATTCCAAATAAGCCTTGATCATGTGGGCGACGGTGTGCTTTTAGCCCTCGTTCTGCCCAACGACTTGTCCGTTCAATAGAATTCTTTACATAATCGTATGGTTGGTAAAATTGAGGACATTCATCAAAGCTCATCATAATATCTGAACCGAGATTGTTCTGAATCGATATCGCTTTTTCAGGAGATAAAAACATCTTACTTCCATTGAGGTGATTTTTAAAAGTTACACCTTCTTCCGAGATATTTCGTTTTTCGGCCAATGAATATACTTGGAAACCACCGCTATCTGTAAGAATCGCTTGGTCCCAATTCATGAATTTATGTAGTCCTCCAGCTTTAGAAACGAGCTCATCACCAGGTCTTAGCCATAAATGATAGGTATTGGCCAAAATAATTCCTGAACCCATCTGTTTTAATTCTTCAGGAGATTGCGTTTTCACTGTGGCTTGGGTACCTACAGGCATAAACATCGGTGTTGGAAAGGTCCCATGAGGCGTGATAATTTCCCCCAGGCGTGCTCCTGTGTGTTTTTCTTTCTTTATAAGACGATATTTAATAGGAAAATCAGTCATTTATACTCCTTACATTAGGAAAAACAGTCCTAAGTATTTTCTAGTCAGTGGTCATTATCCACAACCGCTTTAGTTTATCAAAAATCACAAGAATTGTCAGCTCTATATTTTCAAACTTTGGATGAATAACATCAAACATTAACACTATCATTTATAGCAAAAACAAAAAGCAACAGTCTCGAGCACTGTTGCTTTCAATAATGTCTTACGCTGAAAGAACTTTACGTCCTTTACGACGACGAGCTGAAAGAACACGACGTCCGTTTTTAGTTGACATACGGTGACGGAATCCGTGTTTACGTTGACGACGGATTTTACTTGGTTGATAAGTACGTTTCACGTTGAATACCTCCTGATAGATTTTCGTATTCGTTTAGCCGGCTATTTTTGATCAGTTACTAAACATACCATACTATTTTATAGCAATAGCTTAATCTTGTCAAGAATTACTTAGATATTAATTTCATTATATCTTTGAAACCCGAAGGCTAGTAATAATTGTAGACTACAATGCTATCCCTATATCATCGCTTGCTCATAACGTTCTTGCTATTTTAGCTATTTTCTTGAGCACCTCTTTTCGCTTATGGTCACCCATATACTCAACAGGTGAAATCTGGGTAACTTTGACCGATTTAATACCACAAGGTTTTAGAATTTGAGATTTTAGACACCGGCTATAATCTTGAACTAAGGGTAGAATAATTTTCGGTGTATTGTGGGTTGTTATAATCCAAGCTTTCCCAGTCAGTTTACCATCCAATCCACGGGGTGTATTTTCATAGGCAAAACCAGCAACAAAGACGCGTTCAATAAATCCTTTCAAGTTAGCTGGCATTCCACTCCACCAAATTGGAAAAATAAAAATCAACTGATCTGCCCAAATTATTAAATCTCGATAATTTTTCATAGCTACATCGTGCGCTAGGTCTCTTCTCCTATGCGTTGTATCAAAGCGTAAAACAGGATCGAACCGCTCTTTATACAAATCTAGAACCTTTAACTCATGTTTAGACGATAAATTCTCCTTGACTGTCTCTAGTATATAGGCGTTGTAGCTCTTGTCGTTTGGATGTGCGTAGATAATTACAGTTTTCATTGTTTAGCTCCTTTAACGTAGATGTCTAACATCGTACTAACAGTCTCTTCAATAGTGTTACTATTGAAATTATCACCAATAGGACTCCTTACCAAAACAGCTAATCCAGTAATAAAGCTCCAGATATGAACTAATATTTCTGTCTCACTACCAGAAATGTTCATTTCACTTTTCAGCTTCAAAACCACACTCTTAAAGTGCTCAAACCCTTGTAAATGGGCATTAACAGAGACGCTGCCCTGGGTTAGTTCCATATAATTGAAAGGAAACTTAATAAACAAGACCTCAAAACTATTTGTTTCTTTTTGAGCAAATTCCACAAAATTACGGCCCATTAATACTAATTGACCTCTTACATCAAGCGAAGAGTCTACCCCTTGTGTCAGATACTTCAAAAAAATCTCATATAAACGCTCCAAAACTACTTGAAGATATACATCCTTATTTTCAAAGTGCTTATAAGGTGCTCCATGGGTGACCTCGCATCTTTGAGCTACCGTTCGGATAGATAGTTGATCGATACCTCTTACTCTTATCTCCTCGATTCCAGTTGCGATTAACTTCTCCTTCAATTCAGCAGTATTACGTTTCATTTTGACTCCTATTCCATATCAGTAGACAGCGGCTACTTTTAACCAGAAGTATACTCCGTCTACTTTTTATTGTCAAAAAAACTAGCCTTCAAATAAGACTAGTTTCTGTAAGCAATAACGCTATTCTAATTATACTTTTGTCACAACAACGTAACGATTAGGATCGTCCCCTTCCGAGTGACTTTCTACACCTTCAATTTGAGAAAGTGCCTTATGGATAATTTTTCGTTCGCTATTCGTCATTGGATCCATAACGTACTCTCGACCTGTTTCTTTTACTTTAGCCGCCGTTTTTTCTGCTAGATCAATCAAAGTCTCTGTGCGTTGCTCCAAATAATCACGAACATTAAGAACAACACTAAAACGTCTAGAATGACGATCGTGCAAATAATTTTGCGCTAAAAGTTGTAAAGACTTGAGAACCTTGCCATGATAACCAATAACACGACCAGGTTGGTCTGTTTCAATCTGAATGATAATATTGCGACGATTGTGACTAACCTCTAGACTAGCATCAACATCCATTTCATAGATAATTTTTTCGAGGTAAGATAAAACATCATCTGCAGCCGCTCGAATATCTTCTAAATTATTTTCAGAAGACTCATCTGAACTAAACTCAGACGCCACAAAAGTACTGAAAGCTCCTTCTGAAGTTTCCGGAGCCTGAACTTGAGCAACCGGGTCTAGTTGTACTTCAAGCGAATTTGCCATGAATTCTGTCACACCTTCTTCTGATGACTCACGTTTAACAGATAGAGGAATAATTGTTGCCTTTGGTTGCTCCTGTTTCTTATCTGGCAACTCTTCTCCAAGGGTCTCTGTAGACACTGATTGCTTTAAGTCTTCTTGTGCAATTTCCTTATTATCTGGAACCGTAACGAGTTTTGTCACTCTATTGAAAGCAATCGTTTCATCTTTTGGACTTGCGACAGGATCGTCTAATTGTTTTACAGCATCAGGAGACACTTTAACGGTGTTTTGATCTGCTTCGTGAGCTATCTTTTCATTTATTGGTTCAACACTAACTCGAGCTGGCTTCTTTCCGAACCCTAGAAAACCTTTTTTCTCACGAGAAATAACCTTAATATGAGCCTTCATACGGGGTAAATTAAGATCTTTCAAACCTTTTTCGATAGCTTGTTCGACTGTTCGTCCAGAATAGACAACCATAATAAGCCTCCTTATTTATGTTTATGCGCCTTTTTCTTGGCACGACGAATCTTAGCTTTACGTTCTTTTTCTTCTGCTTCCAAACGATTACGTTCTTCGATGATTTTAAACGGATTATTAAAAACCAAAATCTGAACAACTTGGAAGGCGTTTGAAACTGCCCAGTAAAGTGCTACCCCTGAAGAAATCCGAGTTCCAAACCAGAAAATAAAGATTGGAAGCATAATATTCATAACAAGAAGCATTGCACTACGATCTTTGGCTGCCTTATTTGTCAACCAAGTTGAAAGGAAAGTGAAAGCAGCCGCCAAAATCGGAAGAATAAAGTAAGGGTCTTTCTGACCTAGGTCAACCCAGAGGAATGTTCCTTCTCGCAATTCTGGTACTCGTGTGAGTGCTCCATAAAGAGCCATCAAAATAGGAAATTGGATCAAGAGGGGAACGAAGCTTGCGTAAGGATTTACCCCATGCTCTTTATAAAGAGCTTGTTGTGCATAAGCAAGAGCTTCATGATTCTCGCGTCCAGGATACTCACTCTGCAAGCGACGTAACTCTGGCTGCAACTCTTGTAGTTCACGGCTTGACTTAATTTGGCGATTATAAAGAGGAATCATTACCGCACGAATTAAAATAGTGAAAATGATAATACCTAATCCAACAGAACCACCAAATGAAAGCCCCTGAATAGCCTTTCCAAACATTAAAATAAGACGTCCCCAAAGGCCTGTAGAGTGACTTGTAACATCACTTCGTCCACACGCGGACAAAAGCAAGAGAGCTCCTACACCTAAAACAGATACATTAAGTTTTTTCTTCACTAAAAACTCCTTTTTAATACGATAAAGAACCGCTTCGCTTCTATTCATTAAGAGTATCTCAAAAACCAGGAGTGATCTTAGTTTATCTCACAATGTAAAGAAGCAAAATAATCTACTAGTCCTTATATAACTTCGCTATTTTTAAGACATGAACGAGATTGCTATAAATATCTTGATAACTTAAGTCTTCGACACCTTTACGAGCAATAACGACAAAATCTTGATGTTCTAACTGAGATGACATGTCCATCAGTGCATGTCGTAGACGACGTTTTACCCGATTCCGGGTAACCGCATTACCAAGACGCTTACTGACTGACAAACCCACTCTAAAATGAGATAAATCACGATCCAGACAGTAGACAACAAATTTTCGATTAGCAACACTGTGTCCTGCATCAAATAATGCTTTAAAGTCTTTCTCTTTCTTAACACGATAAGATTTTTTCAAAATGCGACTCCAAACTAAAAATTAGTACTATTATATCATAAATAACAAAAAAGCCCAAAACCTTATGGTTAGGGCCTTAGAGACTTATTTTTTTAGAGCTTTTTGAGCTTCTTTGATTTGCCATTTAACCTGGGCAAAACCAGTTCCACCAAGGGAATGACGACGTTCAACAGCTGTATGAGATTTGAGTGTCTCATATATGTCCTCTTCAATTAAATCTGAAACTTCTTGATAACGTTCGAGAGGAACATCCTGAAGGTAATAACCAGCTTTGGTACACTCAAGAACGAGTTTTCCAACAATCTCATGTGCTTCACGGAATGGAAGGCCTTTAGATGCAAGATAATCAGCCAACTCTGTAGCATTTGAAAAATCCTTCTCTGTTGACTCTGCCATATGTTTATCGTTAACAGTCATTGTATTGAGCATGCCGGCAAGAATATCAATAGCGACAGTAATCGTCTCTACCGTATCAAACATACCCTCTTTATCTTCTTGGAGATCTTTATTGTAGGCCAAAGGTAATGACTTCATCACCGTCAATAATCCAATCAAATTGCCATAGACACGACCTGATTTCCCACGAATTAGTTCTGCCATATCTGGATTTTTCTTTTGAGGCATAATGGAAGAGCCTGTTGAAAAAGTATCTGATAGAGTCACAAATTTAAACTCGTTAGAACACCAGTTAATGATTTCTTCACAAATACGTGTCATATGCATCATGAGAATACTTGAGTTTGACAAGAATTCGAGAATAAAGTCACGATCGGAAACAGCATCCAAGGAATTGCTATATGGTTTTGCAAAGCCCATTAAGTCAGATGTCATATTACGATCAATTGGGAAAGTTGTTCCGGCTAGAGCAGCAGCTCCAAGTGGAGAGATATCCGTATGCTTGATATTAAATTCAAAACGTTCGGCATCACGTGTGAACATGTTGTAATAAGCCATCAAGTGGTGACCAAAAGAAATCGGTTGTGCATGCTGCAAGTGGGTGTAGCCTGGCATAATTGTGTAGGTATGTTTGTCTGCTAGGTTGACTAAAGTACCACGTAAGTTATCAAGTTTCTCAATAACTTCCACTAGTTTGGCTTTTAGATACAAGTGCATATCCGTTGCCACTTGGTCGTTACGTGAACGTGCTGTATGAAGTTTTCCTGCTACTGGTCCAATTTCAGCTGTTAAAAGACTCTCCATATTCATATGAATATCTTCATTAGAAACATCAAATTCTAGTTTACCAGCCTTATATTCCTCAAGCAGCTCTTCCAAGCCCTGTTTAATTTGTAAAGCTTCCTCTTCGGTAATAATTCCTGTCTCACCAAGCATAGTGACATGAGCAATAGACCCTTTAAGGTCAAACTCTGCCATCTTTTGATCAAATGAGATTGAAGCACCAAATTCTTCTACCCATTTTTCGAGACTAGCTTCGAACCGACCGCCCCATAGTTTATGATTTTCTGCCATAGTTTTATTTTGAAGATTGCCCCACACTGAGATAATCTTCCATCCTTTCTTAATACTTATAACAAGCAACGACCTCTTGGGTCACAATAACTTAAATGAAAAAAGCTAGATAGTATTTGTCTAGCTTAATTTGTCTCTCTGGACACCTGTTTTCCTAAAACCAGATCTCTGTCGTAGTTTATTTAGGCTCGTGACGCCTCTCAGAACGTCTTAACGATACTAATATAAGTTATAAGAAAAGAGTATCAGATGTAGCTCGCTGTCCACTTTTATCTGATAAGAAGCTTTTTTCTTCTACTATTCTACTTTTCTTATGCAATCTGTCATTAATTGTCAAATGGATGGTTAACTTGTGAATTAACCTGAGTTGGAAGACCCCAAAGCTTGATAAATCCAATCGCAGCATCCTGATCAAAGCTGTCCGCTGATGTGTAAGTAGCCAAGTTTTCATCATACAATGAATTAGCTGATTGACGTGCTACTACTTGAGCATGCCCTTTGTAAAGCTTAACTTTAGCGATACCATTAACAACTTTTTGTGTTTCCTTAATATAAGCAATGATAGCTTGTGTTGCTGGGCTAAACCACAAAGCATTGTAGATAAGGTTTGACAATTCATTTTCAAGAATTGGTTTAAAGTGAGAAACTTCACGTACCAAAGTTAGGTCCTCAATTTCTTTATGAGCTGTCAAAAGCGCAATAGCTCCTGGACATTCATAAATTTCACGAGATTTGATACCTACAAGACGGTTCTCAACATGGTCAACACGTCCAACACCATGCTTGCCAGCAATAACATTCATTTCTTGGATAAGGTCAGCCAATTTCATTTCTTTACCGTTAAGTGCAACTGGTTTACCTTCTTTAAAGGTTACATCGATATATTCAGCTTCATCTGGCGCAGACTCTGGTGAATTGGTAATTCCAAAAGCTTCTTCTGGAGCTTGATTCCAAGGATTCTCAAGAACACCACACTCGTTAGCACGTCCCCAAAGGTTTTGATCGACTGAGTAAGGGTTGTCAAGGTCTGCTGGAACTGGAACACCATTAGCCTTAGCATACTCAATTTCTTCCTCACGAGACCATTTCCATTCACGTACTGGCGCTACTACTTTGAGACTTGGGTCTAGGGCAGCAATGGCAACTTCGAAACGAACTTGGTCATTACCTTTACCAGTACAACCGTGAGCGATAGTTGTTGCTCCTGTTTTATGAGCAATCTCAACTAATTTTTTAGCAATGATTGGACGACTAAGTGCTGAAACCAAAGGATATTTTTGTTCATAGTAAGCGTGAGCTTGAAGTGCTGGAAGCACATAATCTTCAGCAAACTCATCTTTAACATCAAGCACGTATGACTCGACAGCTCCAACTGTCAAAGCTTTGTCATGGATGAACTCAAGATCTTTACCTTCACCGACGTCCATACAAACGGCGATAACATCGTAATCTTTTTTTAGCCATGTAATAGCGACCGAGGTATCAAGACCTCCCGAATAGGCAAGAATAACTTTCTCTTTTGACATAATATTTTTCTCTTTTCTTATATTTTCTTGTGGTTGCTATCTCTATCAACCTTACGAGATTAATTGTATTGCATATTTATTCACTTGTCAATATTTTTTTGTTATTTTTTTATATTTATTTCTATTTTGTTTGTTTTTATTTATTATTTTAAACTAACAAGTGCTTAACAATTAATTTTTATTCAATTTTATGTAAGAGGTGATGAAAAATAAAAAACACTTTTGAAACTATACAAATAGATTCAAAAGCATCTTTAACTATTTATCTTCTAAAATGCCAAAAGGCCTGTACAAAGTACAGACCTTTTGGACAACAGCATCATCGGTAGAGAATACAATAGCAATTTTAGATAGAATGAATGAGGGAAATTATTATGTTTAAGGGACTAACTTAAACCATACATTCTTCTTGCTCTCTTACCTTGATTACATTATAGCATGAAATCCCCAAATGTATATCTTCATTTCCTAAAATGTCGAATTTCACTCACAGAATGTATTTTTTTATCCTAATCTGCACTAATCCCCTTGAGAACAAAAAAAGCTTGATTTCTCAAGCCTATTAATTTCTATAAAAAAGATATGTAATTGGACAAGCGGCCAATAAAAAATGGGGATTAGGAAAAAGTTATATAAAAGTACATTATTTATTTTCATAAAGTGTATGTAGATTTCAATAAGATTGACGATGTCTCATTTCCGAATCACATATCTTTATTATATAATAACTTTTTTCAATTTAATTGTCTATACGATTTCATAGAATGTCATTTTTTCATCCTGAACTGCATTTTTTTAGTTATTTTTTTATAAATCTCTAAATTTTGTCACTAAAGGACATCTATTTTGTATTTTTACAGAATTTGCTCACCTATAAGATAATCAATCGATACTGTCAATAATTATGTGTAAACACTCAAGTAGAGTTGAAGAATGTTAATCAAATAAGCTTT
>DOTL01000003.1 GCA_003521145.1 Streptococcus sp.
CTCTCTAGATGTTAGCTTTTCGTCACCCACTATAGTTGACAAAGAACCTCTCTTCATTATGTCTAAGTTTTTTTAATCTATTGTAGCTCTGTGTGAGTATCCTCTGTCGAGGTTTCAGTGCTTGAAGTTGTACTGTCAGTACTTGAGCTCGTTGATGACGAATATGTCGTACTGCTTGAGCTTGACTGGAGACTTGAACTTGCTGTTGCAACCGAAACATAGAGAACCACTGTACCATCAACGCTAGTACCAGCTTGTGGATCTTGATAAAGAACCTCCGTACTGCTAGGAACCTTATCCTTATCTAACTTGGCACCAGTATTATAGTCGTGGTACTCAATGCTACTACTTGAGATACTCTTACGATTTAGGGTTTGAACCGCTGTTGAAACAGTCAAACCAGTCACATCAGGCATGGTGACTGTCTTAGGAGTTGCCACACGGAACTTGATCTTAGCCTTACTATCCTTAGGATTGAAGGACTTGTTTTTTCCTGGACTTTGAGATAGGATTTCTCCCTCTTCAGCACTGTCGTCTTCGACATGCTGAATATCAATTTGGTCCTCAGAAACACCATAATTCGAAGTTAAGTCCTCAATGGCATCCTTATAGTTTTTACCCTTGTAGTCTTTCAAAGCGAAACCTTTACTACCAGAAGAAACATAGAAATCAATACTTGAACCCTCTTTTCGTGTGGTTCCAGCTGTAGGATCAGTCTTGATGACCTTACCCGTATCGACAGAATCATCTTCCACTTCTTTAACTTCTCCTACCTTAAATCCAGCACCCTCAATTTTAGTCTGAGCTGTGGACAACTCTTGACCGACCACATTAGGCACCTGAACATTATCAGGATTGGTAAATACCAAATAGGCAAAGATGATAATACCAATAAAGACAAGTCCTAGAAAAACCTTAAGTAAGGTCGTGAAGAAGTTTTTCTTCTTTTTCTTCTTAGCTGGTGTCGTTTTTTTCCTTGATTGTTTACTTGGAGCAGGTGTAGGCTCTGATGGCTCAGCAGCAACGACCTTTTTCTCAAGGCTTGCTGATGGAACTGGATCGACCTTTGGCAAGGTCTTGGTATCCATCATATCATCAAAGACTACCCTGGCATCGCGTCGATGACTAGGATGCAAGCTCGTTACCAAGTCACGGCTCATTTCCAAAGTACTATTATAACGATTTTCTAGTTTTTTGGCTGTTGCTCGAATAACCACGTTTTCCAAGGCTTGGGGAACGTTACGGTTCTCTGCCAAAATGGATGGGAGTGGCTTTTGGAAATGTTGGAGTGCAATGGTTACCGCACTATCGCCATCATAAGGAATATGACCTGTCAACATTTCAAAAAGCATAATACCCATAGCATAGATGTCGCTTTGGATAGTTGCTTTAGATCCACGAGCCTGCTCTGGTGAGAGGTAGTGGACAGAACCCAACATAGAGTTGGTTTGAGTTAGACTAGTCTCTGCAAAGGCAACCGCAATTCCGAAGTCTGTGACCTTGGCTGTACCGTCCTTAGTTAAAAGAATGTTTTGTGGCTTAAGGTCACGGTGGATAATGCCCTTTTGATGGGCAAGAGTCATGGCGGAAAGGACCTCCCCCATGATACGCACAACATCTCGGTTAGAGAGGGGCGCATGGTCTTGAATGTATTTCTTCAAGTCCGAACCGTCCACATACTCCATCACCAAGAACTGCTGGCCGTCTTCTTCGCCAATATCTCGGATAGCAACGATATTAGGATGACTAAGTTCTGCCATGGCACGCGCTTCACGCTTGAAACGCGCCACAGCCACCTGATCCGTTTGGTAATTGGTACGAAGCACCTTAATGGCCACTTCTTCATTATCCAGAATCAGGTCATTAGCCAGATAAACATCCGCCATACCACCACGTCCGATAGATTTAAGGATTCGATAACGTCCAGCAAACAATTTGCCAACTTGGATCATTATCCCTCCTCACTTTCTACCTTAATGAGAGCAACGGAAATATTATCAAGACCACCTGCCTCATTGGCTACAGCTACCAAACGACTCGTCTTTTCTTCGACGAAACCAGGGCTGTTGACAATATGAACAATCTGTTCGACTGAAATCATGTTGGTCAAACCATCTGAATTGGCCAAAATATAGTCCCCTGGCTCCAATTGTTGCACACCAAGGTCAGCCTCAATCGGAGCAGCTTGCCCAATAGATTGCGTAATGATATTACGTTGTGGGTGAACCGCTGCTTCTTCTTCGGTCAACTGACCAGCCTTGATAAGAGCATTGACCAAAGAGTGGTCATTTGTTAATTGCTTATACTCACCATTACGGATAAGGGCAATACGTGAATCTCCAACATGGGCGAAAATCACAGCATTATCAACAAAGGCAAGAACCTCGATAGTTGTTCCCATTCCCTTATATTCTTCGTTTTGGCCAAGCTCATAGATTTTACGATTTTCTGCATCAATGGCAGCAATCATCCAATCACGAATTTGACTCAACTCACGAAAATCAGTGTTAATCCAGTCACGACCAAGATCAGTCACTGACATCTCACTGGCAATATTTCCAGCACGGTGTCCACCCATCCCATCTGCAACAACGACAAGGGTAACACCAGCTTGGTTGACAAATTTATTAACAAAATCTTGGTTATTTGACCGTTTTTGGCCAATGTCCGTTAATAATGATATTTCCATAGTTTTCTTTCTGACTTGCGTCAGAATTTCCTCCTCTGTAACCCTAAGCTTTTTTACGCAACTGTGCGATAAAAAAACCATCAGTTAGATACTGTTCGGGGGTAATTGCCAAACAGCCATTGACCACGATGTCTTTACATGGATGGTCTAAGGCAACTTGCTCAAAATCAGGATGGCTCTCAAGAAAGTCTTGAATCACCTCTTGATTTTCTTCTGCTATGATGGTGCAAGTACTATATGTTATTATACCACCTTTTCGTAGGGTTTGACAAACGCTTGATAGGATATCCAACTGCACAGCCTTAAGGGACTCAAAGTCTTGGAGATCCTTGTTATATTTGATATCGGGTTTCCGACGAATGAGCCCAATCCCCGAACAAGGAGCATCCACTAAAATCTTGTCAAAACTATCAGCGGCGAAGACTTGATGCACCTGACTAGCATCCAGTTTCTGAGTCTTAACCTTATCAGCTAAACCAAGTCGCTGTGCATTTTCTTCGATAAGGGCAAGCTTATGATCATAGAGGTCAAGCGCCGTCACATGTCCACTCGTCAAATAAGAGGCCATATGTACCGTCTTACCACCAGGTGCCCCACAGGCATCCAGGATTTCTTCCTCACCTTGAATACCTAAAGTTGGCGCAACCAGTTGACTGGTCTCATCCTGAATGGTCAACAAGCCCTCTTTAAAATAGTCTGTCCCAGCAAAGTAACCTGAGGACTTAACAAGCCCGACTGTGGATAATACTGAACGCTCTGCTCCGGTGGCCTTTGCAATCTCTTCCAAACGTGACGCATCTGTTACACGCACACTAGCCTTGTTTCTCACAAAAAGACTTTGGAAAATAGAAAGGGCACGGTCCTCTCCAAACTGGTCGATAAGTTTTTTTACCAACCATACCGGTAGAGAATACTGAACAGAATAGCGTTTATTGACACGTTTAATCTGGCTCGGATTTGGCAACGGCTGGCTAGATAGTTTACGAAGAACTGCATTTACCAGCTTCTCAGCACCCTTTCTATTGCCACGATTTTTGGCAATAGAAACCGCGTCATTAACCACTGCATGGGCTGGAATCTTATCCAAATAGACCAACTGATAGAGACTCAAAAGTAATAAGTCATAGACCCAAGGTTCAAGCTTATCTCGGTCCTCTATGACATGGGCTAAAATCCACTCCAAAGTAATCTTACGAGCTACAGTCCCATAAACAATTTCCGTCACCAAGGGCTTGTCCTTATCTGTCAGATTCGACTTTCTCAGATGGGCATTGAGGGCAATATTTGAGTAAGCCCCTTCCTGGAAGACTTCTTCTAAGACTTCAAGTGCCTGTCCACGGGCTGTTTTTTTCCAATCATTGGCCAAATACATCACCTACTTCAAGATTGCGTCCGACCCCATTAAGGAAATCCGCAATAGCCATACAAGGTTTTCCTGCAGGCTGAACTGTCTTAAGCGAAATGGCTCCTTGAGCAGTCGCAACTACCAAACTCTTCTTGGTCTTTTCAATGATATGACCAGCCTGTCCTTGACCTTCTGCCAAGTCCGCTTCATAAATTTTGAAACGTTTACCATCAAGAAAAGTATGTGCCACAGGCCATGGGTACATACCACGGATTTGATTGAATATGTCATGAGCGGACTTGTTCCAATCAAGGCGCTCCTCTTCTGGGCTAATATTTGGTGAAAACGTTACCTGACTGGCATCTTGTGGAACAGGTTTGATTTCCCCAGAAATGTAGGCAGGCAAGGTCTCGAGCAAAAGGTCACAACCCAGGACTGCCAATTTTTCAAACATGGTACCAACATTATCCTCGTCAAGAATTGGCAAGGCCTTTTGGCTGACCATGTCACCAGCATCCATTTCCTTGACCATTTCCATGATTGTCACACCTGCTTCTGCATCCCCATTGATAATGGCATAGTGGATAGGTGCTCCACCACGGTATTTTGGTAAGAGTGAGGCGTGAACATTCACCGCAAAATCCATGTTATCAAGCAACTTGCTTGGCAAAAATTGTCCATAAGCCGCAGTAACAATTCCATCAGCACCAAGCGCCATCAGTTGCGCCATTTCTTCAGAACCTGACAACTTTTCAGGTTGATAAATTGGTAAGTCATGCGCCAAGGCTACTTCCTTGACCGGTGTCATGCGGATTTCTTTTTTACGGCCGACAGCACGGTCTGGTTGCGTCACCACAGCAACAATATCATAACGCTCATCGGTCAAAAGTCCTTCCAGCACTGTCGCTGAAAAGGCAGGCGTTCCCATAAATACTAATTTTGTCATATTATTCCTTTTCTAGATTAGGTGAAATTCTGAGGTTCGTGATCGATAATCAAACGCAGGTCCTTGTTTTCAGGTTCCTGAGTCATATCGAGGACCCTATTAAGCGTCTCTTCCAAGTTATCCTCAAAACGGTATTTGATAATAATCTGATAATGGTGAAGGTTATGTGTTCGGGCAATAGGCTTAGGCGTTGGCCCTAGGAAGGTCACCTTGTCTGACAAGTGCTCTCTTAAATAAGCCATAACCTCATAACTCTTGCGAACTACAAACTCTTCATCCTTGTGAGAAAGCGTGATCCCTACCGTATAGAAATAGGGCGGATAGGCCAACTGACGGCGAATCCCCATCTCATAGGCATAGAAACCTTCATAATCCTGTTGCTGTGCAAAACGAATGGCATAATGACTAGGATTATAGGTTTGAATAATAACTTTCCCTTCCTTGTCAGCACGACCAGCACGACCAGCCACCTGAGTCAACAGTTGGAAGGTACGCTCAGCTGAACGAAAATCCGGTAAATTAAGCGACGTATCAGCATTCAAGACCCCTACCAAGGTAACATTTGGGAAATCCAAGCCCTTGGCAATCATCTGGGTTCCGAGCAAAATGTCAGCCTTACCACTTCCAAAGGCCTCCAAGTGTTTCTCGTGAGCCCCTTTCTTACGTGTCGTGTCAACATCCATACGAATCACTCTGGCTTCTGGCAAAAGTTCCGTCAATTGGTCATAAGCCTTCTGTGTCCCAGTCCCATAATAGCGAATCTGACGGCTCTGACAGTTAGGGCAGACATGTGGTATTGGTTTTTGAAAATCACAATAGTGGCAATTCATGGTCTTGGTATCCATATGCAAAGTCAGTGAAACATCACAATTCGGACAATCATCCACATAGCCACAGTCACGACACATGACAAAAGAGGAATAGCCACGACGGTTCAACATTAGCACGACTTGTTCCTTACGTTCCAAACGTTCTCTGATTTTCTCCAAGAGAGGTGGTGTAAAATCACTCGCCTCTTGTCGACCTACAAAGTCCTTAAAGTCCACCACTTCCACCTGAGGAATTTTGGCATTAGGATTCCCCCTCTCCGTCAATTCAAGAAAATGGTAAACCCCTTTCTGAGCTCTCGCCCGAGTCTCGATAGAGGGTGTTGCTGACCCAAGGACAAGCACGGCTCCATGACTCTTAGCCCTAAGCAAGGCCACATCTCTAGCATGGTAACGAGGATTGGACTCCTGTTTATAAGTAGCCTCATGTTCCTCATCGATAATGATTGCTCCGATATTTTCCAAAGGAGCAAAGATAGCCGAACGCGCACCTACCACAACCTTGGCCTGACCAGATTTAACCTTACGCCACTCATCAAATTTCTCACCGTCTGACAAGCCTGAATGCATGATGGCCACCAAGTCCCCAAAACGCGAAATGAAACGATTGGTCATTTGGGGTGTCAGGGAAATCTCTGGCACTAAGACAATGGCAGTTTTCCCCATAGCCAGGGTCCTCTCGATAAGATGCAGGTATACCTCTGTCTTACCTGATCCTGTTACCCCTTCCAATAAGAAAGGTTTGCCACCTTGTCCAATTTGGCGCGTCATTGCTTCAACCGCATGCGCCTGTTGAGTATTGAGCTCGAGAAAATCCGTCTTCTCTACCTTTTCAAAGTAGCTATCGGCACGATTGACCTCAACTTCTGTAATGTCCAAAGCACCAGCTTCAATGAAAAACTTAACCACATCTCGTGAAAAAAGATTGTGGATGTCTGCCAACTTTCCTGGCTCACTCTTCTCTAACAAGAAATCTCGCATCTCCAAACGCCTTTTAGCCCGTTGCGAAATAGCCAAAGTCTCAAGGATGCCCTTTTGAACACTATAGTGCTTCTCAGTTTTAATGTTCTGCTTATCCTTAGCAAGGTAATCAACCGTTACACGCCCATACTGGACCAGACGAGGAATGGCTTGACGCTGCTCCTCTGATAACTGCGAGAAAAGAATATGGTCCTGCCCCTGAAGAAAAGTCTTTTTATCCTCTTCACCCAGTTTATCAGTTGCCAAGATAACCTTATCGTACTGAGAATTAAGGAGACCAGGTAGCATTGACTTCAAGATGGAAATCTTATAAGAAAAGACCGTATGTCGCATCTGATCAGCCAAATCCAGCTGATCCTGATTAAGGACTGGCTCATAATCTAAAAGCTCAGCGATAGGTTTCAATTCAGGGAAATCTCTTAAGTTCTCCTGCTCTTCTAAGCCGATAACAAAGCCTTGCAATAGACGATTTCCTTTACCAAAAGGCACATGGACTCGCATCCCAATGGCAATTTGACCTTGCATGGCTTCAGGGATAAGGTAACTATAAGGTCTGTCCGTCTGCATCAGAGGAACGTCTACAATAATTTGTGCTACTAAAACCATAAATTTCCTCCTGTCACTTCCTTATGACCAGTATCTTTCAAGCTCAAGTAAAACTGAGCTCTTGATTATCATCATAAAGAAGGAAGCTGAGACACTATGCCTCAGCTCCCCCTCTCCTCATAAACCAAAGCATGACTTTGATTTTAGATTTTATCGCCCTCTTCTTTTTCTTTAGCGATTTGTTCTTTGATTTTACGTTCTTCTTCCTCAGCAGCAAGACGTGCTTGAATCACTTTCAAACGTGCCAATTCACGTTTAGATTCTGGATCTGGGTGAATAGTCACATTACCAGTTTCAATTTCTTCAAGGGCTTGAAGAGTTGGTTTTACTGACGTAAACTCTTGAGTTGGTTCAGCACCAGCGGCCAATTCATGAGCACGTTTGGCTTGCAAAATAACCAACGAATATTTTGAAGGCACTTTATCCAAAAGTTTGTCAATAGAGGGTTTCAACATCATAATTCTATACCTATTTCTAATTTATTTATCTGATAATTTCTTTTCAGAAATCATATTACGATAGCAGCCAATCACACGGTCAACTCGGAAGTGTTCTGTTTCAATGACACGTTTGACACGCTCAGCAGCCAAAGCCACTTCGTCATTAACAATGGCATAATCGTATTCGCTCATGAGAGCAATTTCTTCACGCGCACGCTCGATACGTTGAGCAATGACTTCCTCAGAATCTGTCCCACGACCAACCAAACGTTCTTGAAGCTCGTTCAAGTCTGGTGGTGTCAAAAAGATGAAGACAGCATCTGGAACCTTTTTCTTAACCTGAAGGGCACCTTGAACCTCGATTTCAAGGAAAACATCAATGCCTTTATCCAAGGTTTCATTAACATAAGTCAAAGGTGTTCCGTAGTAGTTACCCACATATTCAGCATATTCCAACATTTGACCATTGCGAATAAGCTCTTCAAATTCCTCACGCGAACGGAAGAAATAATCCTTCCCATCAACTTCACCAGGACGTCGAGCACGTGTGGTCATTGATACTGAGTATTCAAATTTGTGGTCAGGTGTTGAAAAAATCTCCTGACGAACAGTTCCTTTTCCGACACCAGAAGGCCCTGAAAAAACAATCAAAAGTCCACGTTCAGACATGTCTTCTCCTTAAACTAAGATTAAAAATCTTCTTATGACTCACCTTAAAAAAGAGAAAGTAATCACCTCTTTTTAAGGCTTTGGGGTTGTTCAGTGATTAAGTTACAGCTCACTTTTCAGAGCATGCGTTTCTCCTTACTATTTTACCAATAAAAGTGACTTTTTTCAAGGTGAGGACACCATTAAAAAGAGTGAAACCTTTTTCCCAGTACTCACTCTTTTTAAACACTCTTTTAAACCAAACCAGTCAAGAGACCTTGCATGAATTCTTCTGAATGGAACTCACCAATGTCATCAATTTTCTCACCAAAACCAATTAACTTAACTGGAATATCCAACTCTTGGCGAATAGCGAGAACCACACCACCCTTGGCACTACCGTCCAACTTCGTCAAGACAAGGCCTGTAAGAGGTGTGATTTTTGAGAATTCTTTAGCCTGACTAAGCGCATTTTGACCTGTTGAGGCATCCAAGGCCAAAAGGGTTTCATGAGGTGCTTCTGGAACCACACGCTTGATAATACGCCCAATCTTTTCAAGCTCTGCCATAAGATTGTCTTTATTTTGCAAACGACCCGCAGTATCAATCATAAGGACGTCAACTCCCTCAGCAAGGGCCTTTTCCATACCATCAAAGACCACTGAAGCTGGGTCAGCCTTCTCAGCACCAGTCACTACTGGCACATCGACACGACGCCCCCACTCAACCAACTGAGCAACAGCTCCCGCACGGAAGGTATCAGCAGCTACCAACATAACTTTCTTGCCTTCTTGTTTGTATTTATGCGCCAACTTACCGATAGACGTTGTCTTACCAACCCCGTTGACACCGACGAAAAGCATGACTGTCAAACCATCTTGGAAATTAATCTGCTCCTTGTAGACATCATCCTTCTCGTAAATGTCCACAAGTTTTTCGATAATCAAGCGTTGCAAATCCTCAGTCTTTTTGACATTTTCAAGGCGGGCTTCATAGCGCAAGTCTTCCGTTAATTGCGTTGCAACATTAACCCCAACATCGGAAAGAATCAGCGTTTCTTCCAATTCTTCGAAGAACTCCTCATCAACGCGACGGAAATTCGCAAAGAATTCATTCAAGCGGGCAGCAAAACCTGTACGCGTCTTCTTAAGGGTACGATTGTATTTTTCTTGTTCTATTTCAGTTTTTGAAGCCTGAACTTCTTCAGGTTTTTCCTCAACTTTACGGGTTTGGACGGACTCAAAAGTGACAGTTTCACCTTTTTCTTCAGCAGCAGCTACCTGAGCCTTTTTAGCATAGTAATCAGCCATGACATCCGCAAAATGGTTATCCACAGCAACTTTGCTTTCTTCTGACTCTGACACTTCTTCTGCTTCGCTTGACGCCTGATCATCTACAGAAAGGTCTTCATCAGACACTGCTTCATTTTCTTCTGTCACAGTAGAATCACTTGCTTCAACAGATTCTGTGGAAGAAATCTCTTCTACTTGATTCTCTGACTCACTGAGCTGTTCTGTTTGACTTTCGCTTGTCCCTCCACTTGTTGACAAGTCTTGATTATCAAGAGCCTCAGTTTCTGAAATTTCCTGATTTGCTACAGTTTCCTGTGACTGGTTTTCCTTTTGTCCAAATAATCGATCAAATAGACCCATTTGGTTCTCCTTATTTCTCTAGAATATATTTGTGGATGGCCTCAGCCACTCCAGATTCCTCATTAGTTTTTGTCGTTACTGCCTTGGCAACAGCCTTGACCTTGGGAACAGCATTTGCCATAGCCACACCAAGACCAGCCCACTCCAACATGGTCAAGTCATTTTCCTCGTCTCCCATAGTCATAACCTGACTTTTATCAAGGGCAAGATAATCAGACAAAAGTTTCAATCCTACAGCTTTATGAACCCCTTTCGACATGACTTCAAGGATAATCTCACGAGACTTAAAGACCTCAAACGCTTGGTATAGATGGTCAGGTAGTTTTTCAATTTGGGAATCCAAAAACGCTTCCTCACAGACCGTAACTACCTTATTATAGACAATATCTTGCGGAATGTCATCAATGCTATCCACATCAACAAAAGTCAAAGTAGGATTAGCCTGACGATAGAGCGAATGATTGCCTTTACTCGGAACACCATAGACAATACCATCACTAAGAACATCCATAGGTAGTCCCAGAGGTTCAAAAACAGCATAAATCTGCTTTAAATCATCTCTGGTCATCTCTTTCTTGATTAAAATATCGCCGTTATTACGCTGAACCAAGCCACCATTGAAGGTTACGCTATAGTGCTTGTCGTCTAACAAACCCAAATCTTCCAAGACATGATTAATAGCTAGAAGGGGACGACCGGTCGTGATGACCACGTGAACCCCCTTAGCTTCTGCCGCCTTAAGAGCAGCTCTATTTTCGTCTGTCACCTGCTTATCCTTGGTAAAGAGTGTCCCATCCAAATCCAAGGCCAACAATTTAATCTCAGACATCTGAACCTACCAATCCTTCCATGTAGTCAAAAACCGCACCGTCTTTATGGTGACCAATCACTTCATCAGCTACTGCCTTAATCTCGTCACGCGCATTTTCCGTAGCAACCGCATGCCCAGCAAAGGTCAGCATCTCCATATCATTGAGATTATCACCAAAGGCTATAACATCTGAGGCCTGGCGTCCCAACTCCTGACAAAGATGGTAGAGACCAAAGCCCTTGTCCACACCTTTAAAGATAATATCCATAGAATCAAAGCCAGTTGTCACAGCTGTCATATCTTCAAAGATTGTGTTGAGGTAGTCACCACGTTCCATAATGGTGTACCCTTGGAACTTAGCAGTTACCTTGAAAATATCATCTGTGATTGCTTCAAGGTCTGTTGCCATGACATTTTCATAGTAGCGTTCCATAGCCTTAAGATAGGCTGGATCTGCATCTTCTTTTGCATAGGCTCCTCGACGTCCTGACAAAAGAATTCCCTCGCAAGTTGGTAGGGCTAAGGTCGTATCTGCAATTTCCAAATAATCTTTAGGTTCTAGCTTGGACTCAAACAGGACTTCACCCTTATACTGAACCAAGGCCCCATTTTCCGCAATAATAGCAATGCGGTTCACAAAGCCGTCAAAGAGTTCTTCCAAAGCTAAGAGAGCTCGACCAGAAGCTACTGTAAAGACATAATCTTTAGCTTCACAAGCATCCAAAAGCTTATCTAAACGTGCCTTATCATAGGAACCAAGGTGGTCCAAAAAAGTACCATCCATATCTGTCGCTAAAATATTCAAAATAAACTCCCTTCAGGTCGAATATACTTGCCCCTATTGTACCAAAAATAAGGATATAAGTTAGGGAAAAGCTAAAGAAATTAGAGAAAATATGGATTATTACTTGCAAAATCACCTTTTTAATTGTATCATTACTTCGGTACAAAAATAATACTTTTATATCTCTTAGAAAGGAGTCTCTTATGGCTTGGACATTTGATGAAAAATCACCCATTTATCTCCAAATCGCCTATCGTGTGAAACTGAAGATAGCTTCCAAAGAATTAAGTATGGGACAACAACTTTTACCCGTGAGAGAGTTTGCTCAGGAAGCCGGTGTCAATCCCAACACCGTACAAAGAGCCTTCCAAGAACTTGAAAAAGAGGGGTTGGTCTATTCTGCCCGTACGTCTGGTCGCTTCGTTACTGAAGATGAGAAACTCATTGACCAAAAACGACACGAGATCGCCCAAAGTCTCATGAAAAACTTTGTCACTGAGATGACAGCCATTGGTTTTAGCTCACCTGAAATCAAATCTATCATCACTGACTACATCGAACAAACAGGAAAGGACTTGTAGACCGATGACTGATATTGTAACTCTAACAAATCTCACCAAGACCTATAATGGTATTCCAGCTCTTAGAGATGTGACCATGTCCATCCCGTCAGGAAAAATTGTTGGCCTTTTAGGTCCAAACGGTAGTGGTAAAACAACCCTAATCAAAATTTTGAACGGCCTCCTTCAACCGACTTCAGGTTTAGTAACCATTAATGGATTTCAGCCGTCACCTATCACTAAAGCTCAAGTATCTTATTTGCCTGACACAACCTATTTAGATGAAAGTAAGACAATTCAGTACTACTTGGACTTCTTCCAAGATTTCTATGCTGACTTCCGTTATCCTCTTGCCTTGCAACTCTTGCAGGATTTAAAGCTCCAACCTGATTTGCACCTTAAAGACCTCTCAAAAGGTAACAAAGAAAAAGTTCAGTTGATTTTGGTTATGAGTCGTGAAGCTAAACTCTATCTCCTCGATGAACCTATCGGTGGAGTCGATCCCGCGTCACGTGACTACATTCTTAAAACCATCATCAACCAATACTCTGAAGATGCTTCTGTTATCATTTCAACCCATTTGATTGCAGATATTGAATCCGTCCTAGATGAAGTTGTCTTCTTAAAATACAGTCAGATTGAACTTCAAGGGGATGCTGATAATATCCGTCAAGCCCATGGCAAATCTATCGACAAACTCTTTAGAGAGATGTTCCACAACTAGGAGGTATGAGCATGTTTTGGAAATTAGTTAAGTATGAATTACAATCGGTCCGTAAGTGGTACCTTGGCATTTATGGTATTGCCATCTTACTCTCTATCCCTTTGGGTTTAATGCTTCAAAAATTTATTTTTGCAACTGAACACAGTCACGAAGAACCCAATCCACTCTTTATTGCTTTCTTCGCACTGATATCTTTTGCCACTATTATTGTATGGGGAGCTATTTATATAGCGACAATAGTTCTTATTGTCAGACGCTTTGCAAAAACTGTCTTTGGGAGGGAAGGTTATCTAACCAATACGCTCCCAGTTTCTGCTCACCAATTAATCTTGTCTAAACTCTTGGTAGCCTTTATTTTAGATATCATTTCATTACTCGTTATACTCCTTTCGATTGGAATTATAGCTGCTTTTTGCCTTGATATGAAAGATATCCTCCTAGCTACTAGCTACTTTGGCCAGTTCCTAAAAGAAATAGGCGCTTTCTACCTCTTCATCCCTTCTACAATCTTGTCAACAATTGCTGGTATCCTTTTCTATTACCTCTGTATTAGTATCGGTAACCTCTTTAACACTAACAAAGTTCTTATGGGATTTGTCGCCTATTTCGCCATTCAGGCTATCCTATTCTTTATTGGTTTCTTCTTTGGACTCGGTGAATCCTTGACCGGAGATGCAACAAATACTGCAATTAGTAACTCATCATATATCTCTAGTTTAGTTCTGTCCCTCATTCTCATCGCGGCAAGTTACTTTGGTACCTACTACATCATGACAAAGCATTTAAATTTGGACTAAAGAAAAACCGTGTTCCTTTTGGAACACGATTTTTTTTTTGCATTGAAAAGACTTACTTACTTACTTTGTTCTTTACGATAAGTCTCGATTTCGGCCTTGTTACCCCAAACGAAGTGTCCTGGACGTACTTCAACCATTTCTGGTTTGTCAACAGAATAGTCGTGTTGGTTTGGATCATAAACCTTCAAGACTTTCTTACGTTCCAAGATTGGGTCTGGAATAGGAACAGCAGACAAGAGTGACTTAGTGTAAGGGTGGATAGGATTGTTGTAGAGTTCTTCTGTCTCAGCAACTTCCACGATTGTCCCCTTGTAAATAACAGCGATACGGTCAGAAATGAAACGGACCACTGACAAGTCGTGAGCGATAAAGAGGTAGGTCAATCCCAACTCTTTTTGGAATTTCTTAAGCAAGTTCAAAATTTGGGCACGAACTGACACGTCAAGGGCTGAGATGGGTTCGTCAGCGATAACCAAATCAGGTTTCATGACCAAGGAACGTGCAATCCCAATACGTTGACGTTGTCCCCCAGAAAATTCGTGAGGGTAACGTGTCAGGTGCTCCTCAAGAAGTCCAACTTCTTTGATGATTTCCTTGATTTTAGCTTTACGATTTTCTTCATCCTTATAGAGATGGAAGTTATGCAAGCCCTCAGACAAGATATAATCAACTGTCGCACGTTCATTCAAACTAGCTGCAGGGTCTTGGAAAATCATCTGGATACGACGAATAAGGTTGTTTTTCTCAGAGTGAGATAAATGTCCATTGATTTTCTTACCGTCAAAAATAATCTCACCATTACTTGTATCATTTAGACCAATAATGGCACGTCCGATAGTGGTTTTACCACTACCAGACTCACCAACGAGGGAGAAGGTTTCACCCTTGTTGATGGAAAAATTAGCATTGTGGACAGCAACAAATTTCTTGTTCCCTTCACCGAAGGAAATCTCCAGATCTTTTACTTCAACTAACTTCTCAGGCATTGCCTTCCTCCTCATCTCCTAAATGTGTAAATCCCATATTGGCACGGATTTTTTCATGTTGATTTTGGATAACCGCAGGTTTTTCAACTTTTGGTGCATCCTCATGTAAGAGCCAGGTCTTAGCCCAGTGAGTATCTGAAACTTGGAATTGTGGTGCTTCTTCCTCAAAGTCAATTTGCATGGCATAGTCTGAACGCAAGGCAAAGGCATCCCCAACAACCGGTGTATAAAGTGATGGTGGTGTCCCTGGAATTGAGAAAAGCTCACCCTTATCATCAGCCAACTGCGGCAAGCTTGAAAGCAAGCTCCACGTATATGGATGACAAGGCTCATAGAAAATTTCCTCAACAGTTGCGTATTCAATGATTTCACCAGCATACATAACAGCAACCTTATCAGCGATACTTGCCACCACACCAAGATCATGGGTAATGAAAATCACTGAGAAACCGTACTCCTCTTTGAGTGATTTCAAGAGGTCGATGATTTGAGCTTGAATGGTCACATCGAGGGCAGTTGTTGGTTCGTCACAGATAAGAACATCAGGATGACAAGCCAAGGCGATGGCAATAACGATACGTTGACGCATCCCACCAGAATATTGGAAAGGATATTCATTGAAACGTTTTTCAGCATCAGGAATACCAACCTTGTCCATGTAATCAATAGCCATTTTTTCAGCTTCTTTAGCTGATTTTCCTTGGTGCTTGACAATGACCTCAACAATTTGGCTACCAATAGTCTTAATTGGGTCGAGACTGGTCATCGGATCTTGGAAGATAGTCGCAATCTTAGCCCCACGAATAGGTGCCCAATCTTGGTGACTCTTAAGCTTGGTCAAATCTTGACCACGATAGTCAATCGAACCGCTAGCTACACGACCATTTTCTTCAAGCATCCCTGTGAAGGTCTTAGTCAAAACTGATTTACCTGAACCGGACTCACCAACCAAGGCTAAGACTTCACCTTCAACCAAATCAAGGGAAACTCCTCGGATGGCTGTCAAAATACGGTCACGAACGTCAAATTCCACGACGATATCGCGAGCCGATAATATTACATTTTTATTTTCTGTCATATTGGACTCCTATCTATGCGTACGTGGGTCGCTGGCATCTGCCAAGTTTTGACCGACAATAAAGAGAGAGAGAGAAACCAGAATCAAAGTAGTCAATGGAATCCAGAAGAGATAAGCATTGACTGTAACGTTATGTGCATAGTCTGAAATCAAACGACCAAGACTAGGCGTCGTAACAGGAAGCCCCAAACCAAAGTATGAAAGGAAGGCTTCGAAAGAGATAAATCCTGGCAAGAGCTGACTAGCCATGGTTACGATAACTGAAAGTAGTTGTGGCATGATGTTTTTAACCACAATCTTAGGAGTTGGTGTTCCCAGTGTACGAGAAGCCAAGTTGTACTCCAAATCACGGTAACGCATGATTTGAATACGAATGATATAGGCAATACCAATCCAACCTGTGACAGTCATGGCAAAAATCATATTCCAGAACCCAGCACCCAATGAGTAAGTCAAGACGATAACTACAAGGATGCCAGGAATATTTGAGATGATGTTGTAGATTTCCATCATAATTATATCGAAGGTCTTAGAAATCCCCCAAACAGCACCTACAAGCAAACCAATGATAACGTTAAGGAAGGTAGCGATAACGGCAATCAAGATTGAGTTACGGGCACCAAACCAGACACTGTCAAAGAGTGATTTCCCGTTACCATCAGTACCAAACCAATACTGAGCATTGGGATGTACATAACGCACACTAAAGTCATTAACCTTAGACACGTCATTAAAGTCAATTTTTGAAAACATTGGGTAGATAAAACTCATCAAAATGATAGTAATCAAGATTCCCAACATGACGGTTGTTGACTTCTTCTTGAAGAACTGACGCATCACCGATTTCCAGTATGAATAGGCCGGTGCATCAATTGTTTCAGAGGCAAAATCATCGCGCCTTACAAATTGGAACTTACTTTTATCAATTGAAGCCATTATTTACCTCCTTTAGATGTCAATTTGATACGTGGGTCAATCACAGTCATAAGGATATCACCCACAAGCAATGAGAAGATGGAGAGGGCCGTGAAAATAAATACAAGACCCACAACCATAGCGTTATTTGAAGCACGGACAGAGTCAATCAACATTTTACCCATACCAGGAAAGGCGAAGATTGTTTCTGTCAAAGTTGCCCCTGTGATAACACCTACTATAGATGCTGGGATCCCTGAAACCAAGGAAACCATAGCGTTTTTTAAAATGTGTTTATTTGAAATTTCTTGTTCTGACAACCCTTTGGCACGTGCAAAACGAACAAAGTCTTGTGATTGCAAGTCAATCATGTAACGACGAATCCAAATCGCAAGACCTGGTGTTGACAATAGACCGAGAATAACAGATGGCAAGACGTATGAACGCCAGTCACCTGCACCCAAGATAGGGAAGGAATCTGGAAGACCAATCTCAGAACCAATCAAACGAATGATATAAACCAAGGCGATGGTTGGTAATGAAAGCAAGAAAGTCAAGACACCTGTTGACACACTATCAAAGATTGTGTTTTTAAAGAGTGCCATGTATGATCCCAATGGAATTGCCAAAGCATAAGACAAGACCAAACCAATCAAACCTGCAATGGCAGAACTTGTCACCATTGATGGGTATTGATAACGACTCTTGGTAGCTGTGTATGGATCATTTCCATAGTAAGAACGATCTCTAGCGTCAGCCTGACTTGGTGATTTATAAGTACGAGAGTAGATATCTACTGAAGATACCTTCTTACCAGTAGGGAAGTTGACCTCAGAGCTTTGTGTTTGCCCTTGACCTTGCGTAATAACATCAAGAACACCTTGCTCAGCATAAGTTGGGTAAGATGTACCAAGGTTCATCTTCACAAAGTTTTGGTGAACAAATGGGAACTGACCATTAAAATAAAGCAAATATTTATGCTTAGTCCCTGAACCAACAACTGACCAACCGATAGCTGGGTCATTTTCAATACGGATATAACGCTTCAAGTTTGGATTTGTTTTATCTTTAACCCATCCAGTATTGTCAAATTCAAAGAGGTGCGTATAGAAGCCAAACACACGTTCAAGCACTGGCACATCACGTGTCGCATAGAATTGTTTACTTTGCTTGAACTGATGCAAACGCCAACCACGTCCTAAACTATCCACATATTTTTGGTAGATAGCCTTATTTTCTTTTGTTGGCTTAGTGGTTACTGACTTATCAAGGGAGCTAGCTTTCTCCTGCAACTCCTTGGTGTCATAGTAATCAATGTAACCCAAACGTTCATAGATTGTATTTTCATAGTTAGCCTTAGAATCAGCTGTCTTAGCAATCTTGTTGTAGTTCGGGTCTTGTCTGAAAATCAGACGCCTCGGCACCATGGTATAGATAATCGTGTAGGTCAAAGCCGTCACGACAAATATTGACAATAGAGAACGGAGTGTTCTCAATAAAATGTATTTTTTCATGTCTCTTCCTTTAATTCCAAAAGAACTTTTCCCAATCTAATGAGAAAGTTCCATCGTCCTTTTATTTAACGTGTTTCTCAAGATCTTTTTGAGCTTTTTCGTTAGATGCTTTCTTTTCTTTAAGCCATTTTTCACGACTTTGTTCATATTCTTTCTTAGTAACTACTTTTTCTTGTGATTTCACATATTTGACGTAGGATGAGCCCTTATCACCCACCTGTATGCTAGCACCCGTAAATGGTGTCAAACGTGAGATAACTGGTGCTGCACCGTTACTAACAGTCAATGGAATGATAAGAGAGCTATCTTCCAACCAAGCTTGGGCTTGAGCATAACGGTCGTAACGAGCGTTGATGTCTGTTGTTTCTGAAGCTGCTGAATCAAGCAAGGCATCATAATCCTTAAGACCTACTTGGGCTGCTGCTGCATTGTTTGGATCATCATAACCCATGAAAGTCTTGGTATTTTCACTTGATGTTGTTTTTAAGATATCAAGATAAGTTGATGGATCTTGATAGTCTGGACCCCAACCCACACCGTTAGAAATATCCCAGTCTTCTGCTGCAGCATTTGCCGCATTAAGAGTCGCATTTTGTATATCATCAGATGACAATTGGTTAATATCTATAACAACATTTTCGCTACCCAATGATTTTTCAATGGTTTGTTTCAAAGATTGAACTTGAGCAATACTAAGTTTAGAACTTTGATCAACTGGAAGGTCTAAGTGAACTGGGAATTGTACCCCTTCTCCTTGAAGAGCCTCTTTGGCTTTGGCAAACTCAGCCTTAGCTTTTTCAGCATTGTAGAGACCGTCTTGACCATCTGCAAAGTTAACACCAGACCACTCATCACCATAAGAGCTCATTTTTGCTGTCACAAGATCACCAAAGGTCTTATCGCCTGCACTGACAAAATCATAAGGAACAAAAAGGTTACGTAGAGCAAGAGCTGCGCCATCTTTACCGTTTACTTGTGATTGATAGGCTGTACGATCAATAGCGAAGTTGATTGATTGACGAAAGTCTTTGTTTAGAAGAGCCTTCTTAGTTGATGTCTTTTCAGCATCTGTCTTCTTAGCTGAGAATTTATAGCTTTGACGGTCAATGTTTACACCAATAGCCAATGTAGATGCACCTGGTTCTGTGTAAAAAATATTATCTTTATATTTTTTTTCTACCGATGCATAGTTTGAACTCGTAGGGAAGACACGTGTAATGCTGAGAGCGCCGTCAGAGAAACTACGTTCTAGTGATTCTAGATCCGATCCATCAGAATATGACAATTTGATAGAGTCAAAATGCACGTTTTTCTTATCCCAATAATTCTCATTCTTAGTCAACTCGATAGATGATTTAGTTGTCAAAGATTTAAGAAGGAAAGGACCGTTATATAGGATAGAGGTTGGGTCTGTTGACTTACCAAAATCTTTCCCTTTATTCTTAAGAAAGTCTTCGTTAACTGGGAAGAGCACACCATAGGTTGTCTTAGAGTTCCAGTATGGTTCCGGTTTTTTAAGTGTGTATTGCAGAGTGTAATCGTCGATTGCTTTAACGCCAACATTTGAGAAATCTTTATTGGCACCAGAAAGGTAGTCAGACAATCCAGCAATAGAATCTTGTACCAAATAGAGGGCTCCAGATTTGGCATCAGCTGCATGCTTAAGACCAGTCACAAAGTCCTTAGCAGTCACATCAGCATACTCTTCACCATCTGAAGTATACCATTTAACACCCTTACGGATTTTATAAGTATAAGTCAGACCATCTTGAGACACAGACCAATCTTCAGCTACTGAAGGAACAAGGTTCCCATATTTATCAGCTTCCATAAGACCATCTACACCATTAGTCAAAACATCTTTTGTCCCTCTCATAATTGATGTAATATAATCCAAGGTTTCTGGATCTGAGCCATAAATATTACTATAAGTCGTTCCACTAGTACTTGACTTAGAAGAACAAGCCGCTAACACACCAACACTTAGAAGGGCTACACCCGTAATTCCAAGAATTTTTTTAAGTTTCATAATACTCTCCTTTAATATTGATTTTTTTTATTATAACAGAATTCACTAAGCTTAAATAATACTTAAACTTAATCAAGGTGATAAAAAAATACTATCACCTAAAACAATTTTTCAGAATAATCTGAATTGTTGTTTACCATTTTACACAATTGTTGGAATAATTTCAATAGCATTTCACATATTTTCTAAAAAATAGAAAAAAGCCATCCAAACGGATAGCTCTTTTACTATTTAGGCTCTATAATTTCTGTAGTG
>DOTL01000046.1 GCA_003521145.1 Streptococcus sp.
CTACAGAAATTATAGAGCCAAAATATTCAGAAAGTAGTATTGCTTTTCCGAATTTATGGTATAAATTAAGTGTATACACATAATTATTGATTTTTGAACTTTTTACGTTGCGAATTTAAGGAGGCAATGAATGAAAAAAGTAAGGTATTTTTACTGGCAGCCGTAGGCCTGTTATCTGTAGGTGTTTTAATAGCTTGCTCGTCATCAAGTAAGACGTCTGGTAAGACTTATAATTATGTTTACGGTGGCGATTCTGAAACCCTAGACTATGTTTCTACAAATAAGAAAAATATGACGACAGCCGTTAGTAACGGTGTTGATGGTTTGTTTGAAAATGACCAATACGGGAATAAAAACCTTCTGTCGCTGAAAACTGGTCTGTTTCTCAAGATGTTTGACCTATACTTACAAGATTCGTAAGGGTATCCAAATGGTACACTTCAGACGGCGAAGAATATGCCAATGTAACAGCTAAAGACTTTGTAACAGGTCTTAACCATGCTGCTGATACTAATTCTGAAGCGATATATTTGCTACAAAACTCAGTTAAGGGCTTGAATGATTACCTTTCAGGTGCCAACAAGGACTTCTCAAATGTAGGTATCAAAGCAGTTGATGATTACACTTTGCAATATACGTTTAGTCAACCAGAACCTTACTGGAATTCAAAATAGACCTACTCTATTACTTGGCCTGTTAATTAAGATTTCTTGAAATCTAAAGGTAAAGACTTTGGTAAGTCAACAGACCCAACATCTATTCTTTATAACGGTCCATATCTTCTTAAATCTTTGACAACGAAATCTTCTATTGAGTTCACCAAGAATGAAAACTATTGGGATAAGGATAATGTCTATTTTGATACAGTTAAATTGACTTACGATGATGGTACAGACCAAGAATCCTTGGAACGTAACTTCACAGATGGAGTCTATAACTTAGCTTGCCTATACTCAACTAGCTCAAACTATTCTAAAGTTGAAAAACAGTACAAAGACAATATTTTCTATACACAACCTGGAGCAGCTGTAGAAGGTGTCGGTATTAATATCGATCGTCAAACTTATGGTCATAAATCTAAAGAAAATGACCAGCAAAAGACATCAACTAAGACAGCTCTTCTTAACAAAGATTTCCGTCAATCATTAGGTTTTGCTATTGACCGTACGAATTATGCTGCACAACTTAACGGTAAAGAGGGTGGTAGTACTGCCGTTCGTAATATCTATGTTAAACCAGACTTTGTTCAAGCATATGGTAAAGATTTCGGAACTATGGTAATGGATCAATTACCAAGCTATGGTGATGAGTGGTCTGGTGTGAATCTTGCAGATAGTCAAGATGGTCTTTATAATCCAGAAAAAGCTAAGGCTGAATTTGCTAAAGCCAAAGAAGCTCTTCAAGCAGAAGTGGTTCAGTTCCCAATCCATTTGGATGTTCAAGTCAATCAGTCAAATAAAATCTTTGTGAACCAAGTGCAGTCACTTAAACAATATATTGAATCAGCTCTTGGAAAAGATAATGTTGTACTTGATCTCCACCAATTGTCAACTGATGATTTCTATAACATTACCTACTCTGCTTCAATGCAGCGGCAGAGGAATGGGAATTGTCAGTAGGTGTAGCTTGGGAGCTTGATTACCTTGATTCATCAACTTATCTTGAAGTCTTGAAGACTACAAATAGTGAAAATACTAAATCTTTCATGGGTTATGACGATTCAAATAGTAAAGCGGTTCAAAAAGTAGGTCCTAAAGAATATGACCAATTGGTTGATGATGCTTCTAAGGAAACAACAGACTTGACGGCTCGTTATTAAAAATATGCAAAAGCTCAAGCATGGTTGACGGATAGTGCACTTTATATCCCAACGACTACTTATAACGGTGCAGCCGCTGTAATTTCTCGTATTAAGCCATTCTCAGGAGCTTATGCTCAAGCCGGTGATAAAGGATCTACATACTACTTCAAGTATCTTAAATCTCAAGATGATATTGTGACTAAGAAACAATACGATTCAGCTTATAAAGATTGGCTTAAAGAAAAAGCAAAATCTAATGACAAAGCTCAAAAAGATCTTGCCAAACACGTTAAGTAATCTATCGAAAACGTCTACCTTTAGGTAGTCTTTTTTTGACAAAATTTCTCGAACAACCCCTAGATTGTGATATAATAAGAAAGATTGGTACTCGCTTCTAGATTTTTATTTGGAAAGTTTGGAGGATAGAGTTGCCTACTGGTACTTATCGTCTTAAGTTAGTCCTAATGAAAGGACTTTAGGCTCAATAGGTATCCAAAGACTGAAGAATGAAACATAAAAAGGAGATTTATCTTGGCTAAGGATATCCGCGTTCGTTACGCACCAAGTCCAACAGGGCTACTACACATTGGTAATGCCCGTACAGCATTGTTTAACTACCTCTATGCACGTCATCATGGCGGTACTTTCATTATCCGTATTGAAGATACTGACCGTAAGCGTCACGTTGAAGATGGTGAGCGTTCACAGCTTGATAATTTGCGTTGGTTGGGAATTGACTGGGATGAAAGTCCTGAAACACATGAAAATTACCGTCAATCAGAGCGTTTGCCACTTTACCAAAAATATATTGATCAACTTTTGGCAGAAGGTAAGGCTTACAAGTCATATGTAACCGAAGAAGAGTTGGCTGCAGAACGTGAACATCAAGAAGCAGCAGGTGAAACACCTCGTTATATTAACGAGTTCCTTGGTATGACTGAAGAAGAAAAAGCCGCCTACATCGCAGAACGTGAAGCCGCTGGCATTATTCCTACAGTTCGTTTGGCTGTTAATGAGTCAGGAATTTATAAATGGCATGATATCGTTAAAGGAGATATCGAATTTGAAGGTGGCAATATCGGTGGTGATTGGGTTATCCAGAAGAGGGATGGTTACCCAACTTACAACTTTGCGGTTGTTGTTGATGACCACGATATGCAAATTTCACACGTTATCCGTGGAGATGACCACATTGCCAATACGCCAAAACAGCTTATGGTTTATGAGGCTCTTGGTTGGGAAGCGCCTGAGTTTGGGCACATGACCCTTATCACCAATTCTGAAACTGGTAAGAAGTTGTCTAAACGTGATACTAATACCCTTCAATTTATCGAAGATTACCGTAAAAAAGGTTACCTGCCAGAAGCAGTCTTCAACTTTATTGCTCTTCTAGGTTGGAACCCTGGTGGCGAGGACGAAATCTTCTCTCGCGAAGAACTTATCAAACTCTTTGATGAAAACCGTCTAAGTAAGTCTCCAGCGGCCTTTGATCAGAAGAAATTGGATTGGATGAGTAACGACTACATTAAGAATGCAGATTTCGATAAGGTCGTTGCTCTTTGCAAACCTTTCTTGGAAGAAGCTGGTCGTTTGACAGATAAAGCTGAAAAATTAGTGGAACTCTACAAACCACAAATGACAGCAGCAGAAGAAATTGTCTCTCTTACAGATCTCTTCTTTGAAGATTTCCCAGAATTGACAGAGGCTGAAAAAGAGGTTATGGCTGGTGAAACAGTACCAACAGTACTTGAAGCTTTTAAAGCCAAACTTGAAGCTATGTCTGATGATGAGTTTGTTGTTGAAAATATTTTCCCACAGATTAAGGCTGTTCAAAAAGAAACAGGAATCAAAGGGAAAGATCTCTTCATGCCAATCCGTATTGCTGTTTCAGGAGAAATGCACGGTCCAGAATTGCCAGATACTATTTTCTTGCTTGGGCGTGAAAAATCAATCAAACATATTGATCAAGTTCTTGCAACACTATAAAAACAAACCCAACAATTGATGTGCACCCCAAAAGTTGGACTTTTTATCCAAGTAGAAATA
>DOTL01000073.1 GCA_003521145.1 Streptococcus sp.
CTTACTTTCGAGGTAAGCAAACGACAACTTATGGGGTATGAATTACTAAAATAGCTCACAAAATCGCTTTGTTATCACTCTAATAAAACCTATGAAAAAGGTCTAGGTATTTTTTCAAAAAACACTATATATGACGTTCTACCTCGGTAATCCTCTTCTCCAAAGGGGCGGGCATGGTAACCACAGAAATGAAAAAGTTTAAATAAGATGACATTTCCCATCCTATAAAATATCACAACCAAAAGTATGACAGCAATAACTTTTGGAGTATTCACCTCTTGCCCGACCTGACCAACACCAAATAAATGCTCTAACCATACAAATGTCACATAAGACAAGACTATCAAACATATCTTCAAAAAGATAAACAATTGTGTCGCCCCGACACCAATCTCACCTTCTAGAGGATTAAAAGATGCCCCTCTTCTATTTTTATTTGTCAGAATGTACCAACTCCTCTTTCATTATCTCAATCAAAACATCTCTATCCTTAATCCATTGAGCTCTCTCATCCTTGTAATAGGTACGATTACTTAGGAAAATCGCCGCACGTTGAGCTGGCATGTTAATCAGAACAAAGGTCCCTGTATAACCAGTATGAAGAATCCAATCGCCTTGGAGGTCCCATGCGACACTACGTTCCTTATTGGATTGACTGATATTCTGCGTCATATTTTTAGCAAAATCATCCGTCAAATAATGGTTAACAAAAATCTCCAAGTCTTTTAAGGTTGAAAAGAGACCTGCCGAACCCGTATGTTCTTTGAGAACTCGAGCCTTGGGATCATGAACAGTCCCACCCGGAACCCCCTCAACAGTTGGAACAGCAAGGTCAACTGGCCCAAACCGTGTTTCAGACATACCAAACGGTTGAAAAATATCGGAGTCAAAAAGCTTATCCAGTGTTTGTCCAGAGACTTTCTCAAGCATGCAGCCTAGAAGAATAAAATTAATATCTGTATACAAGAAAGGTTTGTCAGTTTTGACTTTGATGGTATTAATAGCAGCAATCAAGCCAGCTTGATCTAAGTCATCACGGTTCGGAATAAAAGGATCAATACCGCTACTGTGAGAAAGAAGCTGACGAAGGGTTAACGTCTTATCCACTACTGCAGGATAATAGGTCGATAGTTTCTCGTCCAAGTCCAATTTTCCCGCCTGCAAGTAGAAAAGACAGAGTGTCCCGACTCCTACTACCTTGGAAACACTAGCTAAATCATAGGTCAGTCCTGGAACTACCGGAATATTTCCATCCTGAGTTCCTAGATAATGCTCCTGCCAATCTTGTCCATCATAAAGTGCAAGGCTGGCACCCGGAAAGATGTCAGCCTTGATGTAGTCTGTAATTGTTGACAATGTTTGTTGAAAATTAGTCATTATTTTGTAAGCCAAACCTCAATATTGCTCATGTCAGTAAGTGCAAGCAAGTTCCCTTTACTGTCTAGGTAACTAGAGAACTGTTCTTTTTCAAGTTTATCATGCAAGGCAACCAAGTCATAGTCTTTTGATACCTTGAACTCTAGAATTTCCAAATCCCAAGTCTGGTCTGGACTCACTTGGAGATCAGGACCCTCTGCTTTTTCAAAGTGGATAGACAAAGGCAATTCTTCGCCAAAAAGATTATCGTAGAAGAATGATGCTTGGGCTGTATCAACAACGTTCAAGGTCAAAGACTCAACTGTAAAGTCTGACACTCCTTTGAAATCTTCTTTTTCTTCAACATCTGCGTATTCAACTGTCTTGAGAGTAAACAAGTCATCTTCGGCATGCATCAAAATAAGATCATTCTCAGGTGAGATTGTTTCAAAGGCATAGCCCTTTTCCCCTTGGAAAATAGCCTTGGCTTTATGATCATCACGCGCCAAAAGGTATTCAATCTCAAGTGGATTTGAAACTTTAATGACCACTTTATTAATTTTCTTAGGACCTTCAACAGCGCGACAAGGATAAGCTGGTGACTCCTCAATCACAAAAAGTGAGTTACGGTCTGTCCAATCTGTGAAGAAAGCAAGGGCATTTTCCTCAGTCAAAAGCTTAAATCCTAATGTATTTTGGTAAAAATCAATATTTTCTTGTCTATTATTCACACGAAAGATTGGTGTGTGAAACTTAAAATTCCCTGATTGCGTCATGACAACCTCCATTCTTTTCTATTTTATCCGAAAAGAGCCTGTGTGACAAGGATTTTCCTAAGAAAAAACAGGATTGTAATTTTTCACTTTTTTTCACACAAATTATGAAAATCATTACATTATCTTCACTTTTGGGCTAGCAATTTCCTCATTTTAGAGTATAATAGAGTCTATGAAAACTCTTGTCAATAATCTGGCATTTAGACATGCCTATCAGGGATTTTTTTACTGCTGATGATAGCTATCCCAAATATCACCTTAGGTATGACAACCCTATATAACAATCAAACTGGGTTGCCCTTCACTAGCCTTGAAAGCTGGGGGATTATCGCTGTCAACCTCATTATTTTTTATATTACCTATCTTTGGGCTAAAAGCGAAGGATTGATTCACAGCTTTAGCTTAAATCGAAAGGACATCAAAGCTATTATCTGGGGCTTTGTCATTATCTTCTTGATGGGACTTATCGGAAGTAACCTCATGTTACTGACCCACACCAGTTACCATGCAGAACTTCAAAAGACCCTCACAACTATTCCTATCCTACCTGTAGCGGTTGGTATGATGACTACCACCTTCCTACAAGAACTGCTCTTTCGTATGTGGATTTTCACTTGGTTGTCGCCTTATTCGACAGTAGCTGTTTTAGTGAGTTCTGGTCTCTTTTGTCTCTTCCACATGCCTACCAATCTTGCTCATCTCCTCCTTTATGTCGGAATGGGTCTAGCCCTCTCTATGGTCTACAAAAAAGAGAGAACTTATCTACAAGTATCACATTTCATGTTTTGTGGAACCTTTACACCTTAGGTGCTACAATTCTGGTTATGACTACTCCTATGTAACTGAGAATGCTTTCTCAGTTTTGTTGTTACTCTCAAAATTTTAAGCATAAAAAAATCTGAAGCTTGAACTTCAGATTTTTTTGTATTGATTAAAGGTAGATGGCTTTGAACAAGTATACAGCCAAAATTCCTGCAAGGATTGGAGCTACAACTGGAACCCATGCATACCACCATTTAGAATCACCTTTGTGCTCACCAAGAACTGATGTTGGCAAGATGTGGTGAAGGAGACGTGGCATCAAGTCACGGGCTGGGTTAAGGGCTGGTCCAGTAGGTCCACCGAATGAAAGAACCAAAGCGGCAACCAAGAAACCAACACCGATGTGAGCTGTTTCAAGAGATCCGTGGAACTGTCCGTCAACCATTTCTTTAGTGTAACCAGCAGCAAGAGCTTGTTGGGCAAACTTGTGACCAAAGTAGTTATTAGTCAAGGCAAGAGCACCAAAGAAGAGGAGGAATGAACCCGCAAACTCGTTAACGAAACCGTTAGCCCTTGCACGATTACGATTTTCTGGAGTATCATCATGATCGTCAACTGCTGAAAACGTTGAGAAGGTACCAAGAATATTGTTTGGATTCTCAGTTTGTACATAGTAAGGTTGGTGAACCCAAACCACGATAGCTTGACCTACAAAGGCACCAAGAAGTTGGGCAATAAGGTATCCAGGAACACCTACCCATGAGAACAAGCCAAATGCAGCAAGTCCAAGTGTGAAGGCAGGGTTGATGTGGTTACCAGAAACATCACCAAACATAAGGGCTGGCATCATAACACCAAAACCATAACCAAAGGCGATTACAATCCAACCAGATTTGTTACCTTTTGTTCCCTTAAGCTCAACGTTGGCAACGGCACCATTACCAAGGGCTACAAGAAAAGCAGTCGCGATAAACTCAGTGAGGTATTTCAAGACCCATTCACTGCTGAGCGCTTCTTTTAGAAAATCATTCATTTGTCTCTTTATTTCCTTTCGATTTTACAATAATTTAGACATCTATCATTTTATCAGGTATAATATCTGATGTAAAGATATTTCTGAAATGTTTACGCATTCTTTTTGAGGTTTTTGAATATGAAATTTAACCAGTTTAGTTACATCCCTGTTAGTCCTGAAATTGCTTGTCAGGAACTCCGTTCTTTAGGCTTTGAAGTCTCTCTAGATGCCAGTGCTAAAGCCAATTTTGAAGCTTTTGTTCGCAAGTACTTCCTTTTCTTTGAAGATACTGATTTAGCTTTGAAAAATTGGATTGCTGATACAGAGACTGATCTCCTAACCTTCTTCCAATCAGACCGTCCTTTGACTGCTGAAGTCTTTGGTTTGGTAGCTCTTCAAATGCTAGGATTTGTCCCTAATGTGGACTTTACAGACAGTGCTGCTTTCCTAGAGAAAATGGCTTTTCCAATTACTTTTGATGGTAGCCTTAATAACCTACATCAATTGCTAGCAACACGCACACAGTCTGGCAATACCTTAATTGATCAGTTAGTAGCTCAGGATTTGATCCCTGTAAGTAATAACTACGTCTTCTTTAATGGTAAGAGCTTGGCAACATTTGACACTAATCAGCTTCACCGTGAGGTGGTTTATGTCGAAACACCTGTAGATACCGATAAAGATGGGCAGTTAGACTTGGTCAAGGTGACTATCTTACGTCCTAATGTGGACTTTACAGTTCCAGCCATGATGACAGCAAGCCCTTATCAACAAGGGACTAACGAGCCTGCTTCAGACAAGCTTACCCACAAGATGGAAGGTGATTTGCTCGTCAAACAAGCAGGTGAAATCTTCCTTAGCCAACCAGAAATCAAGACACCAGAGGCAGACCTTACTCCCATCAATCCTGTCACAAAGGCTCAGGAGCGATTTGCTCACACAGATACCTATACGCTTAACGATTACATGTTGGCTCGTGGTGTGGCTTCTATCTATGTATCGGGTGTCGGCACCTTCAATTCTGAAGGATTTATGACCTCTGGAGACTATCAGCAAGTTCTGGCCTATAAAGCTGTCATAGACTGGCTCAATGGTCGTGCACGCGCCTTTACTAGCCGTAGCAGACAGCATACCATCACTGCTGATTGGGCTTCTGGTAAAGTGACTACTACTGGACTATCATACTTGGGCACCATGTCCAACGCCCTTGCTACAACTGGCGTTGACGGTTTGGAAATGGTTATTGCTGAAGCCGGTATTTCTTCTTGGTACGACTACTATCGTGAAAATGGCCTTCTCGTCAGTCCTGGAGGCTACCCTGGTGAAGATCTCGATACCTTGACTGAATTTACCTATTCTCGTGCCCTATTAGCTGGAGAATACCTCCGCCACCAAAAAGACTATGAGAACTACCTCAAAGAGCTAAGCACTGCCATTGATCGTACGTACGGAGACTATAACCAGTTCTGGCATGACCGTAACTATGTGCAGTTCGCAGACCGTGTCAAAGCCACTGTTGTCTTTACACATGGTAGCCAAGACTGGAATGTCAAACCGATTAACGTCTATCAAATGTTCAATGCTCTTCCAGACTCTCTTGAAAAACACCTCTTCTTCCACAATGGTGCCCACGTTTACATGAATGCCTGGCAGTCTATTGACTTCCGAGAAAGCATGAACGCCTTGATTTGTCAGAAACTCCTTGGTTTGGAGAATGGCTACACACTACCTACTGTTATCTGGCAAAATAACCAGTCTGAACAGAGCTGGGAAGTTCTCGATAACTTTGGATACGACAATGGTAAAAACTTTCATCTTGGTGAGGCTGAAGCTAGCATCTCTAACCATTATGAAGAGGAAACCTTCACTAAATACAGTAAAGCATACCAAAGCTTCAAAGATGACCTTTTTGCAGACAAAGCCAATGCCATCACCCTGGACTTTGAACTGGACCAAGACGTACAAATCAACGGTCGTGTCCACCTAGAGCTCAAGGTTAAGTCTAACACAAACCGTGGTCTCATTTCGGCCCAAGTTCTAGAAATGGGTGACAAGAAGTATCTCACACCTATTCCCGCATTCAAACGCATGAATTTAGATAACGGCCGTCTCTTCAAGGAAGAAGCCTTATTTGAATTGCCATTCAAGCAGGCAAAATATCGTGTCATTACCAAAGGACACCTTAACCTGCAAAATCGCAAGAACCTCCTTAGCATTGAGAATGTCACTCCAAATGAATGGATGACTATTGGTTTGGATTTGCAACCAACCATCTACAAACTCAACAAGGGCGACAACCTCCGACTCGTTCTCTATACCACAGACTTTGAGCACACTATTCGTGATAATAGCAACTATGAATTGACTGTGGACCTAAGCCAAAGTCAGATGACATTGCCTTATTAGTATTTATCGCAAAAAATCCCATAGGATGAGAACTCCCATGGGATTTTTTTATTGTGTGAAAATAAACAAGATTTGATCTTCAATTTTTACGATTCATTTTGATGTTATTTAAACAAATGATGTAGCCAAGACAGTGGAACAACACAAATGCTCAATGGACAACTCAACCTTAAAACCAAGAAATCCTCCCTAATGACATCAATAGCCATAACGAATCGCTAGCAATTTTCGCAACTCTGCCATTCGCTCCTCGATAAAGGGAGACAAGGTTAGCTGGTCTTTTCTGACCACTTTGGATATTTCCAGTGACATCCTGCTTAAGATAAAGGGAGTGGCTGAACGAGAGTCTTCAAGTTCCTTTCGGTAGGAGTGTAGGGCCTGCTTCAAATCAGCATAATCTGGCTTATCTCCAATAGTTTCAATTACTTCATCGATGATAGCTACTGCTTGTTCTCGTCTCTCTTTGCCTCCTGCAAACCATTTAAGTCCTGTCATTATGAAAATCTCCTTATTTCTTTCAACTAATTTCTCAATCACATCTTAAGTATAGCACCCCGATAGTCATATAAAAGCCAGCGTCACAAAAAGTGGCTATACGTCCTGAATGGTCATTCATATACAAAATGAAAAAAAATTGAGGGAGATACTCAATCTTTTAACCTATTTAACATAATATCTCAGTGCTAACATGAGTGAAGCTAAGATTGCTAATGCCCCCACAAAAGAGACAAGTGATTGCTCACCGTCATTTGTTTTAGGGAATTCTTTTGTGTCTGCTACTTTATCAGTCATTGGTGCCATTTGTCCTGTTTGAGCGTTCAGTTCCTTCTGAACCGTTGACATCGGCTGTGGTTGAACAGTTGGCAAAGATTTCTCTTTCGTACTCTCTTCGGTTACTCGTGTAGGACGAACAGTTTTAGTTTGAGGTTCAGAGATGGTTGTTTGTTCCTGATTCAAAGTCATAAAACGTGGACTAGAGCTGGCTAAATGGTCATAAACTGTTTGAGCAGGTCCACCACCAACCCATCCTGATAATAGCTGACCATTTTCCAGATAAAGTAGTGTAGGTGTACCTGGAATACCAATCTCACCAAACACATAGTTTCGGTCAAAATCCTCACGATCTGTATCGTAATACTCTAAACGACCATCCATCAGTTGGTTCAAGACCTTCAACTCTGGTGAAAATTGACGACAATAGTAACAGGTTCCACGTCCAAAATAAATCGTATGTGCCTGACCATCCTCGGTAAAGGCATTACGCACATCATCTAAACTTATTTTAGGTAAATCAGCAACATTAGCGTCGTATTCCTCACGAGATACTGCTGGGATATCATTTGCAGTCTCCTCCTCAGACTCAGCCAAGGTTACTGATTCAGTCGCTGCTGGTGCCTCTTTATCTTCAGGAAGCGACTGCTCCTGACTATCTGATGGTTGTTCTACTGGAGTAGATTCGGTTGCTTCAACCTTTTGAGAATTATCAGCTCCCGTTTCTACCACCTCATCCGCTAAAGCAGTTCCTACCGATAGATTCAGTAACAAGGCTGAACTCATCAGCCATAGCGTTAGTGTCCGTTTTTTCATCATAAACTCCTTTCGATTACTTAGTCTAGTTTAACAATTTACAACTCTCATAGAAGCTAACGTCCCAAAAAGTGACTATACGTCCCGAATGGTAAGAATATAAAAAATCCCACTATCACCAGAAGGTTCGGGTAATAAGGGGGACTTTTATATTCTTATCAAATAAGAGCCTTTAAATTAAAGTTCTTACATAATAGCACAGACAGGTAAATATACCATGGGATAGGCTTCACCGCTTCGATATCTAGGTGGTGATACCCAACCGTCTTTAAGGGGGTCACCCTCCTTGTTATTCACATTTGGCATAAGACAAACAGCACCACCTTGAATTACTTCAAGGTCGTTATGAGTTAATTTTGTAAACATTGCTTATACTCCTTATTTTGTCAATTACTTACTTCTCTATATTATGGTTGATATACTTGATGCCCCATAAAAATAGTACGAAACCCAATAATGAAAAAAAACCTACAAATATAGCGATAACTTTTTGATAATAGAAATCTGTTGTCAAAAAACGAAGGCAACTAAGTGTCAGTAACAAGAAACAAGCTAGGGAAGCTTTTAATTGATTTAACACAGTTGGTTCTTCTCTTCTTGTCATTATTTTTCGAATGAGCAATATATCAACCACAACCACTAAGAGGGCTGCTACGATGTAGACCAATTGGAATACGGATGATAAGTTATGAAGTAATTGACTAAAAAAAAGTACCAGTAAGGATATGCTAACTACTTGGGCAATGACAAATAGCACTATATCCCTTTTTGAAACTCTATGTGTCATTGTTGTTCTCCTTAACAGCCAAGTAAGGCTACTCCACCTCCAATAGCTGCACCTACTGCACCAGTTCCAATTGCATACGGTCCAATGAAGAAAGCCGTTCCACCTGCAGCTGCAGAGAATCCTTCTGAAGCACCTACGGCGACAGAGGCCCCACACATTCCCCATCGTTCCCAATTGACTCGTCCTCCTTCAACACTAGCAAGTGTTTCAAGGTCGAGGGTGTTAAAGTTTTCAATTGTTTGAGTTGCCATGGCAACTACCTCCTAAAATTTTTATCGTGTGATCTCTCAATCACATCTTTAGTATAGCATTCAAGTGTCTCTATCAGAGCTAGCGTCACAAAAAGTGGCTATATGTCCCGAATGGTAATTCCTAAAGAACATCCTTCAATCATTGGAAATCTTCCTCTAATTTTCACATATTTACTTAATCACTTTCTTATTATAACACTTTTATGCAAATATCTTCTAGATTGCTTACAGAATAATCAAGCAAATGCGTTTATTGTTTAAAATATTTTTTGACTTGAAGGTAAGATAGAAAATCACAGAGGATTAACAAAAGCATTAATACGGCTAGTACTATACGGTCTGTGGTATCACTGAATGTTAGTAATGTGTAAAACTCTACACTAAGCACTAGAAATGTGATGACAAGAAAGACAATGAAGGACTGCCGTATTGTTAACAGATTTACTGAATCTGGACGCTTCTTAAGCATACGGTAGAGCAGTCCATTAACAAAAATGACTACGAAAGCTAGTGCTCCGACTGCTAGCCAAGTTCCTGGCGAGATCTTGCTTTTGTAGAGAGAAAGGCTGATACTTATAAGGAAAACTGCCAACGCAGCAGTGATGGTTCTAAAAGATCGCAATACACTCGAACTAATATTCTTTAACTTCATGATAAAACACCTAAACTATGAATAACCTCAGTCAGTCTTGCAAACCTAATAAGCTATTACATTTAACTCTATTCCTCTCTGTATTTTATTATACAGCTGTAAGATTTCAAGTAAGCCCTTAGCGATTAAATTCTACTGGAGATGTAATACAGTAGTGTCATTAGTACTGATACTTTAAATAGGCGAATATACATATCTTTGTTTTCTCTATTACAAAGATATGCAATCAAATATAATATAATCTCCGCTATCATTAGCAAGAATAATTTTACTTCGGGAACATCAAAAATAAGCATTTGCAAGCATCTTACGTTCAAAGTGACCAAAGGTTACTTTTGAAACTGTACCCACTTTTTAAAAAGTAAGCTATAAAGAAGCACCGTTAGCCCTAGCAAGTTAATGGTTCTGTGCGTAATCTATGAATTTTATTATAGATTGGAAGCCGATAAAAAAGTAGTGACATAAATGTCACTACTTGTCTGACCTTATATCCTTGATAACCGTACACATAAGAAAGAGAAATAAACATAACCCGATAAGATTTAGGCATTGAAGTCCAAAATTCAGTTTTTCTCCAAAGTTATGTAAGGAAACAAGGACGAAGCCCATAGACATCATTAGAGACACTAGGCGTTTTTTGGTCATGATTACAAATACCTCTTCTCTTATATCGAAATTTTCAATCATAATTCACATGCTATTCACAGACCAGCAATTGACAAGACATCTCAGTTAGGATTTCTTCTTAACGGAATTGGTAGCCTTGTGTTTTTCAAGAAATGACATAATAGGCTTATCTAAAAAACTCATAACAGCCATGGAAACCATCCCTAAAATATAACTTTTCAAATCAAACATAATCCATCACCACCAGCATGTTGCTCCATAACCAACACCACCTACGATAGCACCTCCAGCTGCTCCTGCGACAGCACCTTGCCGAGTACGTGTTTTGATACCTAGTCGTAAACCATTACCAACTCCTGTAGCTACTCCTTGTTTAGCAAAACCTCCCCAGCTACATCCACCACCTTCAACGTTTGCAAGTGCCTCGAGATCGAGTGTTTCAAAATTGTTCATTGTTTGGGTTGCCATGGCAACTACCTCCTAAAATTTTTATCGTGTGATCTCTCAATCACATCTTTAGTATAGCATTCAAGTGTCTCTATCAGAGCTAGCGTCCCAAAAAGTGGCTATATGTCCCGAACGGTAAAAAAAATCGAGTAGGGACTAATTTC
>DOTL01000058.1 GCA_003521145.1 Streptococcus sp.
CTCTCTAGATGTTAGCTTTTCGTCACCCACTATAGTTGACAAAGAGCCTTATATCAAAAGTCGTCCCTTCTAGTAAAACAGACAAAAAAAGAAACCCGCAGGCTTCTTTTCTTATTTTATCGGGAGGCTTATTAATCAGATCAAAGCTGTTAATTAAACAATACCTTGAGCTGACATAGCGTCTGCAACTTTAAGGAATCCAGCGATGTTGGCACCCACAACAAGGTTACCTTCTTGACCAAATTCTTTGGCAGCTGCTGCAGCATTTTCGTAGATACCTTTCATGATATCGTAAAGTTTAGCATCAACTTCTTCGAATGTCCATGATGTACGTCCGCTGTTTTGTGCCATTTCAAGGGCTGATACGGCAACACCACCAGCGTTAGCAGCTTTAGCAGGACCAAATGATACACCAGCTTTAAGGAAGACATCAATAGCTCCCAAAGTTGAAGGCATGTTAGCACCTTCTGAAACAGCCAATACACCATTTGCTACAAGTGTTTCTGCATCTGTTTCATCCAATTCATTTTGAGTTGCACATGGGAATGCCAAGTCAGCTTTAACTGACCAAACTGTCTTTTCACCACCAGCAGGTGTGAAGGTTGCATTTGGTCGAGCTTCTGCATATTTAACGATACGTTCACGTTTAACTTCTTTGATTTCTTTCAACAAGTCAACGTCGATTCCGTCTGGATCATAAACAAAACCAGATGAGTCAGAACATGTTACAGCTTTAGCACCTAGGCTTTGCAATTTTTCAATAGCGTAGATGGCAACGTTACCAGCACCTGAAACAACTGCTGTTTTACCGTTAAAGTTTTCACCACGTGCATTAAGCATTTGTTCTGCAAAATAAACAGCACCGTAACCAGTCGCTTCTGTACGAGCAAGTGATCCACCCCAGTTCAAACCTTTACCAGTAAGAACGCCTGTGTACTCATTACGAAGACGTTTGTATTGGCCATAAAGGTAACCAATTTCACGTCCACCAACACCGATATCACCTGCAGGTACGTCTGTATCTGCACCAATGTGTTTGCTCAATTCAGTCATGAAGCTTTGGCAGAAACGCATGATTTCGTTATCTGATTTACCTTTAGGATCGAAGTTTGATCCACCTTTACCACCACCGATTGGTTGACCAGTCAATGAGTTTTTAAAGATTTGTTCGAAACCAAGGAATTTGATGATTGATTGGTTTACTGATGGGTGGAAACGAAGACCACCTTTGTAAGGACCAATAGCTGATGAGAATTGTACACGGAAACCACGGTTTACTTGTACTTGTCCTTTATCGTCAACCCATGGCACACGGAATGAAACGATACGTTCTGGTTCAACCAAACGTTCCAAAAGGTTTTCTTCAATATATTTAGGATATTTATCGAAGACAGGAACAAGTGAATCGAAAACTTCTTCAACTGCTTGAAGGAACTCAGCCTCATGGCCATTTTGGGCTTTCACTTTTTCAAAAACGCTAGCAACGTACTCTTTACCTGTTGTCATATCAATGTTTCCTTTCAAATAATTACCTTAGTAATTCAATTACATGAATAGTATAAATTTTCAGAATCTTCTTGTCAAGTATTTTCTGCTATTTTTTTGATTTTTATGTTAGTTTTTATGACATATAAAGTGATCTATCTTTTTAAGCTACTCCTAAAAAGTTATCAATTCAGTAATGTAAGCGGATTCTGTTTTTTCTAGTTTTCTCCAAATTTTTTTAAACTTTTTTGAACTTTTTTTGAACTTTAAGGCCAAAATAGTCTGAAAAATAATTTAGTAAATTTACTATTTTATATTTACAAAGACCACCAACTATGTTATTAGGAATTTAGTAATTTTACTAAATCTTGAAAAAGGATCATTTTTTTATGAAAAGAAAACAATTATCAGGAAAGCAGATCGGCATTGTTTTTGGAACTTTCGCTCCAATGCATGTTGGGCACATTGTCATCATAAGTGGCAGCAACACACAAGAAGATAGAGGGACACGCGCAGGCCTATCGCTCAATCGACGTTTCCGTTATGTTCGAGAAGTCTTCTATGATGATGAATTAGTCGTTGTAGATAAACTAGACGAAGCTGATATGCCAGCCTATCCCGAAGGTTGGGTGCCTTGGGTTAATCGTGTCAAAGAGCTTATCGCTAAGAATACAGATGAACCTGAAAAGATTACCTTCTATGTGGGAGAGCCAGAGTACGTGACCGAGCTTAACCGCTATTACCCTCAAGCTCAAGTAGAACTCATCGAGCGGTCTATTGTCAATATCTCTGCTACTGAGATTCGCGATAATCATATGGAAAATTGGCGTTTTATCACCAAGCCTCTCCGTCGCCACTTTACTCGCAAGGTCCTTGTTGTAGGCTCTGCTAGTGGTGGAAAAACTACTCTTGTTAAGGATTTGGCCCGAACTTACAACGCTCCTTGCTCTCTTGAATATGCTAGGGAGTATCAAGAAAAGTATAATGTACGAGATGACGAGTTAGATACCAACGATTATATTCACCTCCTAACAGATCAATATGCCCAGACCTCCGATATCATTGATAAAGGGCAACACTCAGGACTTATCTTTGCCGATACCAACTCAACAGTCACAAAAGTTTATATCGACTACTATTTGAAAAAAAATATTTCTAAAGAAGAATTTGATATGCTGAATCGGCTCTATCAGGTAACTCGAGCCCGTGAAAAATGGGATTTGATTTTTGTGATTCTGTCAAAATCAAACTATGTGGATGATGGTTTCCGTGACATGACCATGGCTGATAACCAAACACGTGACTGGTTTACCAAGCATCTCTTAGACCTCCTATCACCATTCAAGGATCAAATCGTTATTTTAGGGGAAAATAGTAATAGTGACAACTTCTTTGCAGACAACTACCACAATGCCAAAAAAGCAATCAAGGAACGTCTAAACATCGAGATTTAAAAGACCAATCCAACATAATCATTACTTATAACTTACAATACAAACATAGAGGAAACATATGACAAAAAACTTCGAAAACTCTGGTAGCGAAAAGGAATTTTTGGACATCTATCAGCGAGAGGAAATGGATAAGTGCGTCAAGCCCTCAGTGACCGTTGACTCGGTCATCTTCTGCTATTATGAAGGAAGAGTCCAAACCTTACTTATCAAGCGAAAAAACCATCCCTTCATGGGAAAATACGCCCTCAGTGGTGGATTCGTTCAGGAGCAAGAAGATCTCAGTCTAGCTGTCTGTCTCGAAGTACATGAGGAAACATCCATTACGCTCAATCCTGATCATATTGAGCAACTCATTACTGTGGGAACACCTTATCGGGATCCTCGAATGTGGACCATTACAGTCGCTTACCTCTGCTTCATGACCTTCAATAATATTCAAGTGGAAAAGGCTGCCGACGATGCAGTGTCTACGCATTGGTTAGACATTGCCATGGTAGACGGTCAACTGCAACTTGTTGATGGTGATAAGACGCTGTCACATGATGACCTTGCCTTTGACCATTTGGAAATTCTCTTAACAGCTATGGAACGTATCAAGGGACGACTCGAATACTATCCAACTATCCTTTCCATTATACCCGAGGAAAACACCTTGACCAGCTACCGCCAACTTTTTGGTACCTTCAATGAAGACTACCTCAAGATGGATTCCACAAATTTCTTGCGTCGCTTAAAACACCTCTTCCAAAAAAAACAGGTCGTCAGGTAGCTACTAGAACCAGAAAGGCTGCCACCTACACTTATCACATCAAGCCACTCTAAACTAGGTCTTTGTTTGACAATTTGATACTTACATAGTAGTATTAAGAAAAATTAATAAGAGGTGTCCTATGAAAAGTTTTACATTGATTAGCGGAATTCTCATTACACTCTTGGGTGTCTTTTTCTTCGCTAATCCTACAAATCTTCTTGCCATCGTTGGTTGGCTGTTTGCCCTAGTGATGCTGGTATCTGGTGTTTTAAGTCTCATGGTTTATTTTAAACGAGATAACGAAAACCGCTCCTTCTTCCAACTGCTTCAGAGTATCATTTCCATCGTTTTTGGTATTATTTTGCTATCGGCATCGGTATGGGTACTCTCAGGTGTCGCTGTGATCATCATCGCTTGGTGGCTCCTTATCTCAGCCTTTACCCAAGGCTTCCAAGCTTATCACCAACGTCAGTTTGGTTTTTCAGGGCAACCTGCTTTGTCAATCGCCTTGATTTGTTTAGTATTTGGAGTCTTGCTCTTTTGTGCACCATTTTTCTCAGCCTTTCTTATTGGTCGCTTGGTAGCTTCCTTAATTATCTTTTTGGGGGTCTCTGTCCTCTCCTTTTCGTTCCGCTTGTGGTAGAACAAAGTTATTTCACTACGTAATAATATAAAAAAGCCTTGCATATGCAGGGCTTTTAGCATGCTTTGAATGTTAAAGAGTTTATCCCTCTAGCCCACTCAAATACTCATAACGTTCATACTTTTCAAGCAAGGTCTCGTTAGCAGCATTCAAGTCTCGTTGGAGGGTGGCTAACTGTCCATAATCGCTAGCATTTTCAAGCATGGCTGCTTCAATCTCCTCGATTTTAGCTTCAAGGTCAGCAATCTCATCCTCGATGGTCGCCCACTCTTGTTTTTCAAAGTAGCTCATGCGTTTTTTGTCTACTTTGACTTTCTCAACTTTAACACCAGCTTGCTCTTTTTCCTTCTCTAGGTGAGCTACTTGCTCTTGGAAGAAGGCTTTTTCATCAAGGTAGTCAGTGTAGTTACCAAAGAACTCTCGCACACCACCCTCTTCAAAGGCTAGAATCTTGTTAGCCACCTTGTCCAAGAAATATCGGTCGTGACTTACGGTAACGACAGGGCCGCCAAAACCATTAAGGAAGTTTTCCAAAACCGTCAAAGTCGCAATGTCTAAGTCATTTGTCGGCTCATCCAAGAGCAGAACGTTAGGCTTTTCAATCAGAATCTTAAGTAGATAAAGACGTTTCTTTTCCCCACCAGAGAGCTTGGCAATCTGTGTCCCATGGGTAGAACGAGGGAAAAGGAATTGTTCTAAAAGCTCTGTGATACTAGTTGTTCCGACCGTTGTCTTAACCTCATCTGCAACTTCTTGCAAGTAGTTAATGACACGCTTGCTCTCATCCATATCTTTAATTTGCTGTGAGAAATAGCCAATACGTACAGTCTCACCAATATCTAAGACACCAGCTGTGGGAACAAGGTCACCATTAATCAGATTGAGCAAGGTTGATTTTCCGACACCGTTATCCCCAACAATACCGATACGGTCACGGTTTTGCATGATAAGATTGAAGTCGCTGAGAATTGGCTTACCATCTTCATAAGCAAAATCGACATGTTCGAAGTTAACTACCTTCTTACCAATACGGCTAGTCTCAAAGTTAATTTCAAAATCGTCATTATTGAGCGTTTGGTGAACCTCACCCTTAAGCTCCTTAAAACGATTGATGCGAGCCTGTTGCTTAGTCGCACGTGCCTGTGGTTGCGTTCGCATCCATGCCAACTCCTGCTTATAGAGTTGCTTTTTCTTGTGAAGAACTGCTGCATCTCGTTCATCTTGTTCAGCCTTTAGACGCACATAGTCTTGATAATTCCCCTGGTATTCAATCAGATTAGCCTGGTTTAGCTCAAAGATACGTGTGGCCACATTATCCAAGAAATAACGGTCGTGGGTAATAAAGAGGACCGTTTTTTTAGAAGTCTTGAGAAAATTAGTCAACCAAGCAATGGTATCAATATCCAAATGGTTGGTTGGTTCGTCCAAAAGTAAAAGATCAGCATCATTCAAGAGAACCTGAGCCAACTGCACACGGCGTCTGAGACCACCTGAGAGGTCTCCAACTTTTTGAGAGAGGTCTGACAAACCTAGTTTAGATAAAACCGTCTTAACCTCGCTCTCAATGGACCAAGCATCAAGACTATCCATCTCAGCCATAACCTTCTCTAAACGAGATTGATTATCCTCAAAATAATCCGCCACGAGGGTCTCATATTCACGAATCAAGGCCATCTCACGAAGGTCTGATGACAAGACCGTATCAAGCACTGTCTTGCCATCATCAAATTCAGGCTCCTGAGTCAAGTAAGCAATCTTATAACCATTAGTCTTAGTGAAAGGTGACACATCACCATCAAAACCAATACGCTCAGACACAACATCTAGCAAGGTTGTCTTACCTGTCCCATTGACACCAATAATCCCAATACGATCCAAATCATGTATAATAAATGAAATCTCTTTAAAAACCGTCTTATCTCCAACGCACTTGGTTAATTTTTCAACAATAAAATCTGACATCTTACTTCCTCCTTACAAATAACACCGCTACGGATCCTACGCATGCTCTGTAGCGGTGTGTCATTTTTATAACGTCCGTAGACTTATTTCATAGCTTGAACAAAGGCTATAATGGCTTCCTTGTCATTAGCTAGCTTCCCATCAACGATGGTATTTTCGATGGCTTTAAGTGCACGACCAAGATCTGGACCAGGTTTGAATCCTAGCTTCTTCATCAGCGTACCACCATTCACAACGATTTCGTGCTTATCATGGATGAGCAACTGACCATCCAAATAAGCAATGCGCTCATAATCGACGTCCAAGCCCTGAGCCATTCTCAAAGTTTCGGCCACCTCTAAGAGCTCCTTACCATATTGATAAACATCTTGCTTAGTCACAGCTCTCTCCAAACGGAAATTGAAAATGTCAACCAGGGACTGAACTGTCTTTTGGAAATTAACAGACGTCTTCCATTTTTTAAGGAAAGAGCGCGGATTATCATGTTTGAGAGCCAAAAGAGTAGCCGCCCAAGCCTGTTCAGAACTTGTAAATCTAAAGTCATCAGCATAATCTGACACAAAAGACTGCCATTCTTCAGCAGTTTCTTGAAAATCCGGAAGGTACTGATAAGTCTTCGTCGCTAAAAGAGCCTTGATTCCTTTTTTCCAATGTGGTGCCAAGAGCAACTTATCAAATTCGATGAAACTTCGCTCAATCGAAATCTTTTCCAAAAGAGGAGCATGGCTAGCCATAGCCTGAAAAGTCTTTTCTTCGATATCAAAGTCTAAACTCGCTGCAAAACGTAGGCCCCGCATGATACGAAGAGCATCCTCGTTAAAGCGTTCCTCAGCCTTACCAACAGCCCTCAAAACACGATTGTCTAAATCATCCAGACCGTTGAACTTGTCAACAACCTCAGCATTTTCATTAAGAGCAAAAGCATTGACTGTAAAGTCACGACGCTTAAGATCCTCTTCCAATGAACGCACAAAGGACACGCTAGACGGACGACGGTAATCTACATAGACATCCTCTGTTCGGAAGGTCGTCACCTCATACTCACCGCCATTTTCCAAGACCAAAACAGTCCCATGCTCAATACCGATATCCACCGTACGCTCGAAAATCTGCTTGGTCTCCTCGGGATACGAAGACGAAGCAATGTCTACATCATGAATGGGACGGTTAAGAAGGACATCACGTACCGAACCACCAACAAAGTAAGCCTCAAAACCCGCGGCCTTAATCTTCTCTAATATTGGTAAAGCCTTCTGAAACTCAGAAGGCAAATAACTTAATCTCATAGTAAATGTTCCAAACCATAAACAAGCTGATCACGTTTAACCACTTCTTTAATTCCGAGGTTAACCCCACCCATAAAGGAAATACGGTCATAAGAATCATGACGCAAGGTCAAGCCTTCTCCTTGGGCACCAAAGATAACCTCTTGGTGAGCCACAAGTCCTGGCAAACGCACACTGTGAATACGGAAACCATCAAACTCAGCACCACGTGCTCCAGCAAGTGTTTCCACCTCATCCTCAGCACCTTGACGTTTCGTTTCGCGAACCTCACGAATAAGTTCACCTGTTTTCACTGCTGTACCTGATGGGGCATCTTTTTTCTTGTCATGGTGAAGCTCAATGATTTCAAGATCTGGGAAATATTTGCTAGCTTCTGCCGCAAACTTCATAAGAAGGATAGCACCAATAGCAAAGTTAGGTGCAATCAAACCACCAATAGACTTGTCTTTAGAAAGGTCTGTCAATTCCTGAATTTGTGCTTCAGTAAATCCTGTGGTACCCACAACTGGTGCAAAACCATTCTCCAAAGCAAAACGAGTATTTTCATAGGCAACAGCTGGCATAGTGAAATCCACCCAGACATCTGCATCAAAGCCAACCAAATCCGCTTTATCTGTGAAGACAGGAACACCGTCTACTTCTTTTTCTGTCGCAAATGGGTAAAGCAAGGCAGCCAAAGTCAATTCGTCATCTCCTTTGACCATTTCAACCGCAGTTGAACCCATTCTTCCTTTAAATCCAGCAACAATAACTTTAATAGACATGTCATTTTTCCTCTCTATTGATCTTAATCATAGACAAGCCCCATCCCAGATGGATAGTACTTATTTGGTAAATTTAGGTGTTAGACCTAACACTAGTGCTCCTTCACCCAAGTGTTTCGCAATTACGGCACATAAGGATATCACTGTTGAAATACTAATTCCCTGTGCTTCTAGCTGTCTTTTTAAATCCTCAGCTTTTTCAAGAGCATTCGTGTGAAGAATACTAAGTTCCATTTCACGATTTTCCTCGGCTAGGGCAACCAAACGTTTCACAGCTTTCTTCTCTGAACGCACCTTTTGAAAAACAACGATTTTTCCCTCGTCATTAAAATTCAAAATAGGTTTAATAGACAAAAGATTTCCTAAAATCGCCGAACCATTCGACAAACGACCACCCTTAACCAGATGATTAAGATCATCCACAAGAATATAAGCCGTCGTTTGGTCAACCTGCTCCTCAAGCTTATTCAAAATGTTCTCAAAAGACATTCCTTGGGCTGACCAATGCAAAACGTTTCTCACCATGGCCCCCATAGGAGCTGCTGTGATTTTTGTATCAGGAAAAGCGACCTTCAACTTGGCATGGTCCTCAATCAACAACTGACTATTGGCCAAAAAAACCAGAGATTCCTGAAGAAAGGAAAAGCCCAATGACATGGGTATAACCCTTCTCCTCCAACTCCATAAGCAAATTATCCAAGTCAGCTAGATTAGGTTGCGACGTCTTGAGCAATTCCTCAGAGTTTGCCATTTATGCATAAAACTGATTGACATCCAAGTTTTTTCCTTCAACAAAAGGCTGCCCTCAATGATGACCGGAATATCTAAAACATAAACATCAGCATGGCCCTGAATTTCAGCAGAGAGATTAACCGATGAATCCGTAATAACTATAAGGGACATCTTAGAACTTCAAATTGATACCTGGACGATCCAAGGCAATTTCAGTTACTTCATAAGTCAAACGTTGAAGCGTATCCAAGAGCGGTGCAGCCAAGGCTTCTGCTTCTTCTTGAGAGAAGTCTTTTGGTTCATTGACGATACGGTTTTGAATGTGGTCCATTTGAGAAACAATCCCTGAAATAACAAACTCATCACGGACAATCATAAATTGCAAAACAGCTACAACAGACGTATTGTTAGCTTCTTCATCTTTATTGTGCAACTGGAAAGTTACTTCAACACTTGTTTTAGGAACACCATTCTCTTTTTCCCACTCATGGTTACGAACATCATAGTGGTAACGGTTAACAAATACTTTTTCGCGAATTAAATCCATTAGTCATATTCTCCTTGATACAATTACTCTTTATTATAGCATAAATATGCTTTATTATGGGAATATTATTGATAGAAAAATGAGTATTTAGACTGATTTTGACAGCAAAAATAATCACTAGAAAAGTAGGAGCTTTGATTTGGGACTAAGACTACTAAAATAAGGCTCCTTCATCATAAGAGAGCCTTACGTTGACAGCTAACAATCCCTCAAAGAACGTTTCTGCTGTTCCTTTTCATCAAAATTCTCAGGAGATAACCAATTCTCAAATCGTTCCTTAAGCGCTGGCCACTCACTGTCAATAATCGAGAACCAGTCCGTATCACGGCTACGCCCCTTATAGATAGCATGGTTACGAAAACGCTCCTCATAGGTGAACCCTAAACGTATGGCTGCATTGGCAGAAGGACGGTTGAGACTATCACATTTCCACTCATAACGACGATAGTTAAGATCTTCAAAGACATATTTCATAAGCAGATATTGAGCTTCTGTGGATGCTCTAGTCTTTTGTAAGACAGGTGCCAAAATCACTCGCCCCATCTCAACACTGCGATTTTTCGGTGTAATAGCCATGAGTGAGAAGGTTCCTAGAACTTTACTTGAAGACTTATCCCTGATGGCAAAGAAATAAGGATTCTGGGATTTCTCATAATCCTCCAAACACTGACGGACAGCTTCTTCAGATTCAAAAGAATCGGCATACATATAGGTCCAATCCGAAAGAATCTGATTAGTAAAATAAAAGTCTAAAATGTCCTCATAATGCTCTGCCACTGTCAAATGTTCAACGCTACAATAACGACCTTCTAATAGGGCAACATCTGGCATCTTACCCAGACTAGCATCCGCTAGACTTGGCCCCACTTCTTGTTGGTAGTGATTTAAAGGCATAGGATACTCCTTTATTCATAAAGAAAAGCCTACACAAAAGTGCAGACTTTAGCTTAATTATTTAGCAACTGGGTATACAGAAACTTGTTTTTTATCGCGACCTTTACGTTCGAAACGTACAACACCTTCAACTTTAGCGAAGAGTGTATCGTCACCACCACGGCCTACGTTTACACCTGGGTAGATGTGTGTACCGCGTTGACGGTAAAGGATTGATCCACCTGATACAGTTTGTCCATCAGCTGCTTTAGCACCAAGACGTTTAGCTTGCGAATCACGACCATTGGAAGTAGAACCCCCACCTTTTTTGTGGGCGAAAAGTTGCAAGTTTTCAAGAGTTTTCAACATAAGATTGTGTCCTTTCTTAGTGATTAGTCGCTAACCTACGCGTTGATAGCGTTGATAACAACTTTTGTATAAGGTTGACGGTGACCTTGTTTACGGTGGCTACCTTTTTTAGGTTTATATTTGAAAGTAACAACTTTCTTTTGTTTACCTTGTTTTTCGATAGTTCCGACAACAGTAGCTCCCTCAACAACTGGAGTACCTACTACAGTTTTATCACCACCGACAAGAACAACTTCGTTAAAAGTTACTTCTGATCCTGCTTCAGCGTTGATTTTTTCAACGTAGATTGCTTGACCTACTTCAACTTTAACTTGTTTTCCACCAGTTTTGATGATTGCGTATGTGCTCATGATGCACCTCCTATTAAAATTTTTAATGTGTCTGAGGATTCCCTCTGTGAAGACTCGCCTAGTACTGCGGGGACGAACCCACTTGCAAACAGTAGTCGTGCGGTTGCACAGGACGTGCATTTAGTCAACGTTACAATTCTATCATTTTTTCCCTCTAATGACAAGAGAAAAAGTTATTTTGATTATTCTTATTCTGCTCATTGAAGTTTAGCCAAGTAAGGATTCCCCTACTCAACCCTTATACCATATTTTTCTAAGAAGGTCTTAGCTAGTTCCTGCTCCAAAGCATCTAAGGAGAGACTCCTATCCGTTGTCAAAATTTGATAGCGTTCACTTCCTTCGAAATAGAAGCGATACAATAGCTGATAGCCATTTTGCTCATGAAATGCTAAGCGTTTTAAGCACTGATTACGGTTAGAAGCACCCTCCTCATCCATAGGTTCAATCGTAAGTACACATGGTCGTCTCCCTGCTTCTTCCTTAACTTGTGCCAAAATCTGACTGCCGTATCCCTGAGACTGTTTACTTTCCTCAACCGCAAGAAAAAGTAGGTAGACCAGGTTGTCAGTATAAATGGTATAGATCAGACCAATGAAACCTTCCCCATCAAAATAGGCCAAGAAAGATTGTCCTCTTTTCAAGCTGTTTCAAGACAATTGCCAGAGTGGGAGACGCTCCTCCACAGGAAAAGCCACTTCATAAAGCGAAGCGACCTTCTTAAATGTTGCTGTCAGAGGATAAATGTTACGAACCTCTAATATCATTTGCCTAACCAATAACCTTCTTATAATCTTCTGGTGTTGCTACATGAGCGTGCTCACGTTGGCGACCAAGCAAGTGACTGAGGAAGTCACGGTTGCCCAAGGCTTCTTTAAGCGTTTGCTTAAATTGCCCAGCATTCATCGGTGAGAAGATATTACTTGGCGCGGTATACTCAGGACCATGGCTAGTGTTCGTAAAAGCAAGGATAAGCAAGTTATTTTCAAAGGCAGCACGTGTCGCTGATAAGATTTCATTTTGGTGGTTAATATCCAAGTAAAAATCAACTTCCTTATAAAGACGCTCAACCTGCTCCGTTGTAATATTAGGGTAAAGACTAACATTACTATATTTAGCCAAATCCATCAAGCGACTTGACATTTCTGTGATTGCCCCAATATGATAATGCATGGTATGCACTTCACTGACAATGCTTTCCAAATGTTCAATCTGATCTGAATTGGTCAAGATAAGCGCTTGATTTTGGAAGTTGTTCTGGCGGGCAAATGGATACATGAAACCAAGGAAGGCCACGCGAGAAGCCTGCTCTGGACTAACCAACTTTAGAAGATTCGTATAAGCTGTGTAATCTTGTACAACAATCTTAGTCTGACGATGGTTGCTCTCAAGAAGCAGACGCATGTTCCCAGGAACTGAATCAGTGATTGGCTCTTGCCAGAAGAGAACATCTTGACCAGAATTTGGAAGATTCATAGTTGTCAAGAAAGGTGTCGCCAATGAGTTGTATAAAATACGACTCAAATCATAACCGGCTTCTTTAAGATAGAAGACTACAAATTCAGATTTGTTTTTGAAAATGTAGACCTTGTCTTTCCAATTCAAGATAACGTCTTTAGTCAAATGGTTGATGACGATAACTTCCTTGTTGTCTGGAGTGAAACAGCTCGTAATGGTCGCTTCTTGCTTAACATTATAGGTTGTCTGTGAGAAACGGTATCCCTTGTTATTGTAGCGATCAGTCACGCGCAAGCGACCTGACTCATCATACCAGTCTACGGCCTTAACTAAACGTTTGTGAGCAGGATGCGCATAATGAATATGTCCACGTTTCTTATCAAAACGGAAGATTTCCGCATTGCTATTCGTTCCTATAATTTCCCAGTAGTCAGGTACAGGTACCTGATTAAAGTAAAGTGCAGAACCTTGAACCTTGTCAAAACCAGTGAAATAAAGGTAAGGTGAGGTCACATCACTAGGCAGAAAGCCATCATCTGAAAGACAAACTGTTGTATTTACATAGCCAGCGACAATCAGTGAGTAATGGAGATCCCAACTACCCTGACTATAGTTTTCAAATAAGTTAATCATGACTAGTCATCTCCTTTACTAAGTTAAGCCACTTCTGCTCGATTTCCTCTATCAAAAAGCCTTTGGCAATATCATAAGAGACTTGATGAACATGATCCAAATCTGAGCGATTGAAGAAGGCTACAATTTTCTCTGCCAAGGCAGCTACGATAGCAGGTTCATCATCTTTTTCAAAACGAGGAATGAGGTAGCCATTTTCATTGTCCTTGATAAAAGTTTGGTTTCCATAGCGTACATCAAAACCAATCATACCAAGGCCTGATCCAACAGCTTCTAGAAGTGTCAAGCCAAACCCTTCACTCTTAGAACCTGATAGGTAAAGTTCGTAGTCCTTGTAAACTTCGGCCAAATCTTGGTGACCCTTAAGGTGGATATAATCCTGAGCTTGATTTTCCTCGATAATGGCCTTAAGTTTGGCTTCTTCAGCACCTGTACCGAAAATGTCAAAGTTTACTTGTGGCAGACTTTCTTTAACCTTAACGACTGCCTTAGCCAACCAGTCTACGTGTTTTTCATTGGCCAAACGTGAGGCTGTAATGATTGAGAATGGTTTACGTTCTCCTTCAGGCTCTCTAAATTTATCCACACTTCCCACAGGGATGGTTACGATATGAGGCGTAAATGGTGTGTATTTATTGAACTGGTCTAGCATTATGCTGCGTTGACGTTCTGTCGCTGTGATAAAGAAATCAACCTTATCTGCATTGCTGAATTGGTACTCGTAGAAGTTATTCCATAAAATCGTCTTATCTGTCACAGAATTTTCACTAAAGTGCTCTGCATGAACCACAACCCCAAGCTTAGCAGGTTTGGTGTTACGGAAAACAGCCTGTCCCGTACCAGTTGCACGGTCCAAGATGACGATGTCCTGGTCAGTTAGACCAAGTTGAGACATGAAGTATGCGATAAATTCATGCTTAGATGACAAAATCTTATCTGGGAAACGGAAGACACTATCTTTTCCATCAACAATTTCATCATAAGCAACACTACCATCTTCATTGAAGAAACGACGTTGATAGAGGTGAGCCTTATTATCTACCGGTGTATAGTACTCAGTGAACATCTTAGTGTAAGAGTAAAAGTCTTTACGGATTAGGCAACCTCGCGACACTTTTTCCACACGGTGAACGATATCTTCACCCTCTTTACGTAAGTAGGCTGCATAGAAAATATCTTCCTTGGCACAAAAAAGCTTAACCACCTTACCATTAATCTCACGACGCGTGATGTCATAAGGAATTTCCTTTTCCAAATCTTTGACAGTATAGGTCGTTGGGGCAATTTTAAGGTCTGTAAAATAGCTGTAGAGCCAGATGATGTCTTCATCCGCAAACCCCATGTTACGGGTCAAATCAGAAAGATTGTCCTGCAAGAACATATCCATAAAGACAAATTTGGCCTTAATACCTGTATTTTTGAAAATTGTAGAACGATAGGCCTGGGCGTACTCAACACCACTTGATGCCCAACCGATTCCTAAATTGATGTTATAAATAGTCATGTATTTCCCTTTCTGGGTAAAAGTTCAACATCGACATTTCTTTTTCGATATAGCTAACTCTAAAAATACCTAAGCGGTACCAAGTTAGCACTATATACTCCTAGACTAGAGCAAGTCTTCAATAAGTGTATCCACTTCGTCTTGCGCCTCTTCAATAGGTGTGATTTCAGTCACCATGATTCCTGCAACAGCACGTTTAACCAAGGCGTCAACATCCATACGACGTTCATATTGTTCAACATTTTTGATTTTTGGATTAGTCTTTGGACGGTCAGGTGCAAAGATAGTACAACAATCCTCAAAAGGTTGGATGGAAATGTCAAAAGTATCAATTTTTTGTGCCAAGTCAATGATTTCCAACTTGTCCATAGTGACAACTGGGCGAATCACTGGCGTACATGTGACAGCATTAATCACCTGCATAGACTCCATAGTCTGACTAGCAACCTGACCAAGACTTTCACCATTGATAACCACAAGACCTCGGCGTTTTTCACGAATGCGGTCCGTAATACGCATCATAAAACGACGTGTCAAGGTCATCAAATAAGCCTCAGGCGCTTTTTCTTTGATTTCCTCTTGAATTTCAGTAAATGGTACTTCGATAAACTGGATATTACCACCAAATTTAGTCAACTTACGGGTCAAATCTCGAGCCTTTTTAAGAGCTCCGGGGCTAGTGTAAGGAGGACTTGCAAAGTGGACAGCTTCAATATCTACACCACGTTTAAGGGCAAGATAACCTGCAACCGGCGAGTCAATTCCACCTGAAAGCATGAGCATTCCTTTACCCGCAGTCCCTACAGGCAAGCCTCCAGCTCCTTTAATCTCCTCATGAGAAATATAAGCTGCCTCGGCACGAATTTCTACCTTGAGGTTGACATCTGGCCCCTTCATCTGGGCCTTAATGTCGGGCAATACATCAAAAACTGCATTTCCTAGAGTAAGATTGAGCTCACGACTATCGAGAACAAAGTCATGGTCACTACGTTTAGCAGTCACTTTAAAGGTAAGACCATCACGATAGAGGCCAATCATAATATCTTGAACACCTTTTTTCAAGACCTCGACATCTTTTTCAAACTTGTAAACAGGACTAAAGGCTTGAATACCAAAAATTTGCTTCAAAGACTCTGCTACTGGCTCGTAGTCTGCATCATTGAGGTAGATATGTCCACGGTCTCGGTCAAAAATCACTTTGACTTCTGGATAGATGGATAGGACATCCTTGATATTATTTTTTAGTTTATTGATAAAGCGCATACGGTTCTTGCCCTTGGTAGACAATTCACCATAGCGAACCATAATTTCTGAATATGTTAGTGTCATTCCTTTTCCTTTTAAATTTGAATTTAGTTTTATGTTTAATCAATTAAATCTTGCTATCTCACTTTTTGTGTCTTGGCGTAGACATGCTTGAAAATCGTGAGAAACTGTTCCACCTGTCCCATATCATTGTCATCATCAATACTTATACGAACGGCCGTTTGGGCTAACTTAGTCGGTACACCCATAGAAATAAGGGTCCCCGCTGGCTTACCCGCCTTAGATGAACATGCTGATGTCGTTGAAATATAGATTTGATGCTCTTCAAAAGCATGGACAATAACTTCACCACGAACACCCTTGATTCCAAAGGTCACAATATTGGGAGCAAAGTCCTCACCCTCACCTGAGAAAATAGTAATATCCTCGTACTTAGCCAATTCGTCAAAGATAATCTTTTTCATCTTGGCAATTTTCGGAAGAGAAAATGCCTCTTTGTCAGTGACTAAGCGCAAGGCCTTAGCCATACTCGCAATGCCGGCAACATTTTCAGTCGTTGAACGAAAATCTTTTTCTTGACCACCACCGGTTAAGAGTGGCGTAATCTTTTTCCCTGCCTTTTTGTAAACAAAACCGACACCACGAACAGCATGAAACTTGTGGCCAGAAAAAGTCGCAAAGTCAACACGGTCTGTTAAATAAGCTGATACAGGAATCTTCCCAATAGCCTGAACTGCATCCACATGGAAAGATATGGTAGGCTCATTAGCTAGAAGAGCTGAAATTTCTTGGATGGGTTGGATTGAGCCGATTTCGTTATTAACGGCCATAACCGAAACCAAGATAGTGTCAGGGCGTAATAGTCCAGCAAGAGCTTCCACATCTACGAAACCTTGTGCATTAACGGGTATATAGGACACTTCAAAACCATGCTCTGAAAGCCATTTAGCAGATTCTTTTACCGCAGGGTGTTCAATATCGGAAACGATGATATGTTTGCCATAAGGCTCTTTTTCGAAGGCCGCACCCTTGATAACCCAATTGTCTCCTTCGGTTCCACCAGACGTAAAGAAAATCTCATCGGCTGATTTTCCAATGAGGTCCGCAACTTGCTTACGAGAAGCCTCCAAAATACGTGTCGCAGATGTTCCTAATTGGTGTAAACTGGATGGATTCCCAAAAATTTTCGTGGACACTTCCTGATAGGTTCTAAGTGCCTCTGGATAGGGCATGGTTGTGGCTGAATTATCAAAATAAATCATGTTTTTTTCCTCAAATAATAGTTATCCCTATTATAGCATAATTTTTTTAGCATTTTTTGAGAGAAAATCATATAATAGAGAGTACGAAATATTTTTAAGGAGAGAATCATGTCTGAAAATTACTCACGTCGTAACCATTCATCAAAAGAAGAAAAAAAATCTGCACCAAAGGTGACCAAACACGTTACAAAAGGCTTCACTGTCTTCCAAAAAGTACTTACTGTTATCGGGACAATCTTGTCAATCATTGTCGCTTCCATCACTATCATGAATTTCACATCATCTAAAAAAAAGGACACTTCTGATTCATCATCCAATCAGTCAACTGTGGTCATTAAAGAAGGCAACAATAAGACCCAAGAATCAAATGTCGCCTCATCTAGCCATGGCAATGCAACTGACTCAGAAACAGAGACAAGCAGCCAAGCTAGTAATAACACCCATTCTTCATCAGCAGATACAACAACTGGTGGAAATACAACTACTTCTTCATCCGCAGCCACTGCAGACAAAACAACTGGTGGAAATACAACTGGCAATACGACAACTGGTGACGCAACAACTGGTGACGCAACAACTGGTGACGCAACAACTGGTGACGCAACTTCTAACTAAGACATGTAAAAGGCTAGGAAACCCTACCTTTTTTCTATTATCCTATGAACTATACAGAAACTCTAAATTTTATCCATTCTTTCAAGGGCAATGGCCGTCGCCCTCAACTCGAACGTATACGTTGGCTCTTGAAACAAGCCGGAAATCCTCAGACTCACTTTCCAACGGTGCATATTGTCGGTACCAACGGTAAGGGATCAACAACTAGCTATCTACAAAATATCCTAACAAAGTCAGGCTATCAAGTCGGTACTTTCACCTCCCCTTATATCACTCGCTTCAACGAACGTATTAGTATTAATGGCACAGAAATCCCTGATAAAGATTTGATTAACCTTGTCGCCAAAGCCCAGGGTCTTCTCGATGATTTAGAAGAGCACACTGCTTTTGAGCGACCAACAGAATTTGAATTGGTCACCTTACTCATGTTCCTCTACTTTGACCTTAAACAGGTTGATATGGCTATCATTGAAGCCGGAATTGGTGGACGCCTAGATTCGACCAATGTTCTTACTTCAGAGCTTGTCATCTGTACTTCAATTGGCTTTGATCACACTGAGACCTTGGGCAATAGCCTTTTGGACATTGCCAATCATAAGGCAGGCGTCATGCGAGAAAATACACCTATCTTACTTGGTCGTGTCTCTACAGAAGTTGAACATTTCTTCAACAAAAAATCACATGACCTACAAGCTCCTTTAGCCGTCATTGATGGGGAAATTCATCTGTTTCCGAAAGACAATCAAACGATCCAAGTTTCTTATGACCATTGGGAAAGTCCAATTCTTAAACTTCCAATGTTAGGACAGCATCAAGAAAACAATGCTGGGTTAGCTGTCACTGCTGCCCATCTCTTAGTTCAAACATTTCCTAAGATTACCAGTAAGAGCATTCAAGAGGGAATTGAAGAGACGCATTGGCCTGGTCGTAGTGAGTGGATAGGAAACAATATTTATCTAGACGGTGCCCATAACCCTCAAGGAATTGCTAGCTTAAAACAAGTACTAAAAGATAACTTTGCCAATCGTAAAATCCACATCCTCTTTGCAGGACTTAGACGAAAGCCCTTGACAGACTTACTGGAGGAATTGAAAGATTATGATATAACGGTAACCAGCTTTGACTTTTTTGAGGCACTACCCTTGGATGACTATCCTCATCACTTCAAACGTGAGGTCGACTATAGAGAATGGCTAGCACAAGCTGAATCAGCAAATTCTGACGATCTATTTGTTGTCACTGGATCTCTTTACTTTATCTCAGAAGTAAGAAACTACTTAATTAACGAATGAAAGGCCTGAAGGCCTTTTTTATTTAGACAATCTACATCACACACAAAATATAGGTTGCTATTTGAACACAAAGAAAAGTCTATCTATTTGGCTAGACAGACTTCGCCTTCCTACCTCATTGTCACAAATTCTTCTGGACCTGTTGGATGAATGGTTTCCATAGCCAAAAAGGCTATGGAAATTCGTAAGGGAGTTCCCTTGCGATTACTTTCAATTGAAGCCATTCAGCCACAAAGAAAAGTCCGAACCTCTTGGTTAACAGACTTCACTTATTTACCTCATCGTTACAAATTCTTCTGAACCGGTTGGATGAATGGCAACCGTATTATCAAAATCAGCCTTAGTTGCCCCCATCTTAATAGCCACAGAGAAACCTTGAATCATCTCATCAACACCGTAGCCGATACCGTGAAGACCGATGACTTTTTCATCCTCACCAAGTGTTACTAATTTCATGGTTGAAGGCTGACGATTGTCTCCAAGGGCTGTATACATTGGTGTGAAACTAGATTTATAAACCTTAATATTCTCTGCACCATATTTAGCGATGGCTTTTTCTTCAGTCAAACCAACAGAACCAATAACTGGATGGCTAAAGACCACAGTGGCTACATCAGTGTAATCAAGCTTAGCATCAGCTTTTTTGTTGAAGAGTCGCTCTGACAATTGGCGTCCAGCCTTGACTGCAACTGGTGTCAAATCAAGTTTACCAGTCACATCTCCCAGGGCATAGATTCCAGGAACAGATGTGTTTTCAAACTCATCCGAATAAATCGTTCCTTTTTCAGTCAGTTTAACCCCTGTCTTTTCAAGACCAAAACCAGAGGTGTTGGCTGCGCGTCCAATAGCCCATATGAGGCAATCAACAGTAATCGTTTCTCCATTGTCAAAGCTAATGGTCAAGGAATCATCTGCATTTTTCACTACCTCTGTCGTATTAGCATGCGTATGGAGGGTCGGACCAGATTTGGCCATCTCGTCAACTAAAACATCAACGATATCCTTATCAAAAGTACGCAATGGACGATCTTTACGCACAAAGAGGTGCGTATCACCTCCAAGAGCATTGAGAACACCAGCAACCTCAACGGCGATATAGCCAGCACCAATAACAGCTGTACGTTTTGGGACCTCATCTAGCTCAAAGAAACCATCGGAGGTAATTCCATATTCACTACCTGGAATGTTTGGGTAAAGGGCGTGACCACCTGTCGCAATAAGGATATGGGGTGCTGTATAACGCTCACCCGCTACTTTAACCGTATGAGGGTCAACAAATCTTGCATACTCGTATACACGTTCAACGCCATTGCTATCAAAACCACGCTCATAAGAACCATGGATACGGTCGATATAAGCCTGACGATTGGCCTTAAGCGTTGCAAAATCAAATTTATTAAGCGTCACATCAAAACCATACTCGCCTGCATAACGGTGAAGGGTTTCAGCAACCTGAGCACCATACCACATGACCTTTTTAGGCACACAACCTACATTAACACAGGTACCACCGACCTCTTTCCCTTCAAAGAGAATAACCTTAGCACCATGCATAGCAGCACGATTGGCACTGGCAATACCACCAGAACCACCACCAATGACAATATAATCGTATTCTTTTACCATATTTTACCTCTTATGTTTCTTTATACAGCGTATTAGCTACTAGATAAGCCATTTTTACCTAAATTTTATCATAAAATAGGCACCCTGACAAAAATCTGCTACGACACAAAAAACAATCCCGTCACAACGAGATTGTTCTGTCAAATCTTATTTATCAAGTGGTTTGCGGAGGAATCCGAAGAGGATACCTGATACCACAGCACCAATCAAGATGAAGATAAGGTAGAGAAGGGCATTTGATGTGAGGGCAATAACGAAGATACCTCCGTGTGGTGCCATCAATTTGATTCCTGCCATACCTACAAGAGCACCTGTAAGGGCTGAACCGACGATAAAGCTTGGGATAGCGCGTGCTGGGTCAGCTGCACCAAATGGAATCGCACCTTCAGTGATGAATGAGAGTCCCATAACAATGTTTGTCAAACCAGAGTTGCGTTCTTCTTCAGTAAATTTATCTTTAAACAAGAGTGTCGCTACAAAGACTGCCAATGGAGGAACCATACCAGCTGCCATAACTGCTGCCATGACAACTGAACCACCTGAAGTTACTGTTGCTGCGAGAGTACCTGTACCAAAGACATAAGCTGCTTTGTTGACTGGTCCACCCATATCCACTGCCATCATACCACCAACAAGGAGACCAAGTAGTACTGCTGAGCTTCCTGACAAGCTTGACAAGAAATTATTAAGACCAGTATTAATTGCTGCCATTGGGATATTCACTGCCAACATCAAGAAACCTGTAGCAAATATACCAAGAAGTGGCAAGAGCAAGATAGAACGGATTCCTTCAAGGGCACGTGGAATACCTGCCAAGAGTTTACGAAGAACGAGGATAACACCACCTGCAAGGAAACCACCAACAAGAGCTCCAAGGAAACCTGAAGATACACCAGCAAGGGCAAGGGTTGCTTTACCACCTGAAGCAAATGGAACACCACCGAAGGCTGCACCACTTGAAGCAATAGCACCAGCTACGAAACCTGAAACCAAACCTGGTTTTTCAGCAATAGAATAAGCAATGTAACCTGCAAGTACTGGAAGCATGAAACCAAAGGCCGCACCACCAATTGCTTTGAATTGAGCAGCAATTTCGTGGTAAGAACCAAGTTGTGACAATTGATCTTTAGGAACACCCATGATTTGGTCAAGCAAGAAGGCAAGCGCAATCATGATACCACCACCGATAACGAATGGAAGCATTTGTGATACCCCACTCATTAAGTGTTTATAGAAGGCACCACCGAGGCTCAATTTCTCTGTTGATTCTTGAGCAGCTCCGGCATTTTCAGCGTGGAAAACTTCCGCTTTACCATCCAAGATGTTTTGGATTAATTCTTGAGGTTGACGAATAGCTGCAGCAACTGGTTTAGAAATCAATTTCTTACCATTAAAGCGTGCTGTTTCAACTGTCTTGTCCGCTGCAATGATAACACCAACAGCCTTGTTGATTTCTTCAGCGGTCAATGGTGTTCCAATACCTGAGGCACCGTTAGTTTCAACACGAACATTGACACCCATTTTTTCACCTGTTTTAATCAATGATTCTTCAGCCATGTAAGTGTGAGCAATACCGGTCGTACAAGCTGTTACTGCTACGATAAGCGGTTTGTCGCTTGAAGCTGCTTCTTTAACAGCTTGTGCTTTCTTAGCTTCCTCAGCTTGCGCTTCTTCTTCGCCAATATTAAACGCTGCAATCACTTCATCCGCAGATGTTGCCTGACGCAAGCGGTCTGCAAAACCATCTTGCATGAGGTATTTTGACAATTCAGCAAGGGCTGCCAAGTGAATGTCATTTGCCCCCTCTGGAGCTGCAATCATAAAGAAGAGGTCGGTAGGTTGACCATCAAGTGATTCGAAATCGACACCTTTATTAGATTTAGCAAAAAGTACAGTTGCTTCTTTTACTGCAGCGTTTTTACTGTGTGGCATAGCAATTCCATCACCCAAACCAGTTGATGTTTGTGCTTCACGAGCCATAATGCCTGCTTTGAAAACATCAAAGTCAGTCACGACACCATTATCAACCAAGCTGTTAATCATTTCATCAATAGCAGCTTCCTTTGTAGTTGCTTGAAGGTCAAGCAACATAACTTTTTTGTTCAGTAAGTCCTGAATTTTCATAGTTTTTCTACCTCTACTTTATTGTATGTTTCTTTAATAAATTCAATTGTCGCCAAATCATCTGAGAAAGCTGTAGATGTTCCACACGATACCCCCCACTTGAGAGCCTCAATTGGGTCCCCTGATTTGACAAATTCACCAGTGAAACCAGCAACCATTGAGTCACCTGCACCAACAGAGTTCTTCACTGTTCCCTTGATTGGTTTGGCAAAGTATGCAGCCTCTGGTGTAACAAGCAGAGCTCCATCACCTGCCATTGAAATGATAACGTTTTTCGCCCCCTTAGCAAGAATTTCACGCGCATATTTTTCAACATCAGCCAAACCATTAAGTTTAACATTGAAAATGGCTTCAAGTTCATGGTTATTTGGCTTAACCAAGAGCGGTTGGTAGACCAATGAATCAAGCAAGGTTTGTCCTTCAAAGTCGCAAACCACCTGTGCCCCAGTTTCACGAACCAGTGGAATCAATTTGTTATAGACGTTGTTTCCAAGATTGCTTGGTGCAGATCCAGCAAAAACAACCACATCGTCAGCACTTACACTTGAAAGGATAGCTTCAAGCTCAGCTAACTGATAATCATTGATGACAGGTCCAGTACCGTTAATTTCAGTTTCTTGGTCAGCCTTGATTTTAACATTGATACGTGTATCTTGGTCGACAGCTACAAACTTAGTTTCAATACCTTCAGCATCCAAACTATCTGTAACAAAACGTCCTGTAAAACCACCGATGAAGCCCGTAGCAGTATTGTCAATTCCTAAACGTTGTAGAATACGGCTGACATTAATACCCTTACCGCCAGCGAACTTATCATCACTCTCCATGCGGTTAACCTCACCAATCTCTACTTTGTCGATACGAACAATGAAGTCGATTGATGGATTCAGCGTTACAGTATAAATCATACTTCAATAACCCTCGTTTTCTCTTTTAATTCTTTTAGGAGCTCTTCTTCCGAAGCATTTGTAATTATGGTTACTTTTTCAACCTCAGCCACCTTAGCATAGGTAATCTGACCAAGTTTAGAGGCATCGGCTAGAACATAGGCTTTTTGCGCATTGGCTATAACCGTCCGTTTGATAACTGCCTCTTCCATGTCTGGTGTGGTGAAATAATTAGCATCAACGCCATTAGCACCAATGAAAGCACAATCAAAATTCAGTTGTCTAATTTGCTCTTGAGCAGTACTTCCAATAGACGCATCTGTTGAATGTTTAACCTTTCCTCCAACAATCCTAGTGCTAACACCGAGATCTACTAGCTTAACCGCATGGTGGATAGAATTAGTCACAACCGTTACCTGACGATTGGCCAAATGTGGAATCAAAAGTTCATTTGTTGTACTAGCCTCAAGAAAGACGACATCACCTTCCTTAATCAAATCGGCAGCATAACCAGCTAACTGAGCCTTTTCTTTAACGTTTCTAATAGCTTTTTGACTATTGGCAATTTCTTCCTTTAGACCATGAATGCTTTCAGCACCGCCATGAACACGTTTAAGTTGGCCCTCTGCCGCTAACTCGTCCAAGTCGCGACGAATCGTCGACTCGGAAGTATCACTTAACAAAACAGTTAGGTTTTCCAAAGTGATAAAACCATCTTGCTTCAACTGAGACAAGATAATCTGCTTACGTTCAGACTTTAGCATAATCTCTCCTTATGTAATCGTTTACAAAAACTATTATACTAAATTTTTAATAACTGTCAACTATAAACAGTCAAAAAAAATCAAAATATTTCATTATAAAATACTTATCTACCAAAATGATGCAATTTGATAAGAAAGTTCTTACATTTTCAAAAAGAATACTCCTTTCAGTATGAAGGGCAAAATAAAAAAGCCTTTCGGCTCTCTTATCTTATTTGGCATAGTCAACCGCACGGAATTCACGAATGACTGTAACCTTAATATTTCCTGGGTAATCCAAATTCTTCTCAATTTGTTCACGTACCTTGTGAGACAAGATCGTAACTTCGTCATCTGAGATTTTATTTGGATGAACCATAATACGAATCTCACGACCAGCTTGAAGTGCGAAGCTTGTTTGAACACCGTCAAAGCTTGATGCAATTTCTTCCAAATCACGAAGGCGTTTGACATAATTCTCAACAGATTCATTACGTGCCCCTGGACGAGCCGAACTCAAAGCATCTGCTGCAGCTACAATAACTGCAATGACGCTCTCAGGTTCTACATCGCCATGGTGGCTGGCAATAGCGTTAACCACAACTGGATGTTCTTTGTACTTACGTGCAAACTCCGCACCAATCTCTACGTGGCTACCTTCGACCTCTTTGTCAATGGCTTTCCCCATATCATGGAGGAAACCAGCACGACGAGCGAGGGCAACATTTTCACCCAATTCACCAGCCATGATACCTGCTAGTTTACCAACTTCAACTGAGTGACGAAGGACGTTTTGACCATACGACGTACGGAACTGCAAGCGTCCCATAATCTTGATCAAATCAGGGTGAAGATTCATAGCACCAATTTCGTAGGCTGCTTCTTCACCATATTCACGGATACGGTTATCCATTTCCTGACGGCTCTTCTCAACCAACTCTTCAATACGAGCCGGATGGATGCGACCATCCTTGATCAAGGCTTCGAGAGTCATACGTGCAATTTCACGACGAACTGGATCAAAACCAGAAAGGACAACCACTTCTGGAGTGTCATCAATAATAACGTCAATACCTGTTAGACTTTCAAGCGTACGGATGTTACGACCCTCACGTCCAATGATACGACCTTTCATATTGTCATCTGGAAGATGAACAGTAGTTACTGTTTGTTCAGTAACATAATCTCCAGCCAAGCGTTGCATAGCTTGAGCCAACACGTTTTTGGCCTTCTTATCAACAGTATCTTTAACCTGTGCTTCTGCATCTTTGATACGTGTTGCAATCTCATGAGTCAGATTATTTTCAGTCTCCGTTAAGATTACCTCACGCGCCTCTTCAATGGTCATCTGACCAACACGTTCAAGTTCAGCTTGCTTCTCAGCCTCCAACTGAGTCACATTCTCTTCACGCTCATTAAGATGTTTAGATTTGTCAGCAAGACTCTGCTCTTTCTTCTCGAGGGCAAGTTCTTTACTTGATAGATTTTCATCCTTACGATCAAGGCTGGTTGCACGTTCTGTTAAACGATTTTCCATTTGTTTAAGCTCTTGACGTTCAGATTTGAATTCTTTTTCAATATCTTCTCGATATTTTCTAGCTTCCTCTTTTGCTTCTAACAAGAACTCTTTACGTTGAGCCTTACTTTCGCGTTCAGCAGTCACACGAATATAATCTGCATCATGTTCCGCCTGACTACGAAGGTTCACAGCGTCTTGTTCTGCCTTTAGCAAGGTAGTTTCTGCTTGCTCCTTAGCTTTGCTAATTTTAATAGAAATTGCTAAATATCCAACGACTAAACCAATGAGTGCAAAGACAACTAAAATTATCATGTTTATCATGCCTTTACCTCAACTTTTCTAAGGTTTCCCTAAAGAAAACCGTCTTCTAGTGTATCATATTTATAGCTTTTTCTCAAATGAATACCTATACCTTTTTCATAGGTTTTATTAGAG
>DOTL01000056.1 GCA_003521145.1 Streptococcus sp.
CTCTAAAACAAACTCTGTTACCAATCCTCGAACAATTTCCGTTTTTCCCTTTGCTCTTTCTCGTCCCTCAATCGGAGTTCTCTCAACTTTTTTAGAACAGCGTTCTCCGCTCTCAAGTACTCATTTTCTGCTTGAAGTCGCTCTAGCTCTGTCATCTCTCTCCAGGTTTCTTCTTTGGCTTACGTCTCCCATTTTAGGCGGTCTCCCTCTTGCTTTCTCAACAATAGTATACCCATTTTTCTTATATTGTGCTATCCAATTGTTAAGCAAGCCTTGATTTGAAAGGCCATAGTCCAGACAAACAATTTGTTGAAAACAACCTTCAAGCGGAACCTTATCAATCATTTCTTGTTTTAATTTAGGAGAATAGTAACGATTCTTTCCCTTTTTGACGATGTTTATTCCATAACGGTCAATTAATTTCACCATGTACTTTAGACCAGAAACGTTCACCCCAAATTGATTTGAAAGTCGTTTAAAGCTTTCTCCTTGCTTTCTCAGTTCATATATTTGAACGTCATTTTCATAAGTCAATTTCATAATAAAAATACCCCAAAAGTTAGATTTTTTCTGTCTAACTTTTGGGGTGCAGTTCATAGCAAGCCTTTTTATTATTATCTTTCCATAGATTACCTTCAGAAATTATTAAAAAGGATTGGGGATTACCCCAATCCTTTTTGTCACTTTGAAGTTTTGTATTGCATTAAACAGATCTTATTTGTTTTTAGTTAGAGATTTTCGAATTAAATCTGCAGGGATAATCAAAACTGCGATAAGAAGAGCAACAATATAGTGTTCAACGTCCATTGGAACGGTACTAAATACTTTACCACCGAATTGAATGATCAAGGTTTGAACAACAGCAATAGAAATCATTACAATTGAAAATTTCTTGTTTTCGCCGATATGTTCAAAAACATTGAATCCATTACTACGTGTGTTAAGAGAGTTGAAGATGACAGCATAGATAAATACAGTAAATGTGAGTGTTGTTACCATTTCGAAGTTGCCAGTTCCATTTGTGATAAAGTCTTGGATACCACCAACATTTTTAAGAATAGCTAAACATACAAGAGTAATGAAGACGCTGGCTACGCCGATAGCAGATTTCATATAGCCAGTAATAATATTTGCCTTCTTAGGAACTGGTTTTTCATTCATATAACGATCTAGCGTAGGCTCTTCACCAAAGGCAAGGGCAGCAAGTGTGTCCATGATAAGGTTAATCCAGAGAATTTGGATAATTGTAAATGGCTCTTTGAGGCCCAAAAGTGGTGAGAGAAGTGACATGGCAATAGTCGTCACGTTTACGGTTAACTGGAAGATAATGAATTTACTTACTGACTTACTCATAGTACGTCCATAGAGTACGGCTTTTTCAATCGAAGTCAATGAGTTATTCAAGATAACGATATCTGAAGCTTCACGTGCAACTTCAGTACCATCACCCATTGAGAAACCGACATCAGCTGATTTTAGGGCAGGTGAGTCATTGACCCCATCACCTGTCATACCAGCGACCATATCAAGGTCTTGAGCTGCCTCAATAAGACGTTTTTTATCCATTGGAAGGGCACGACTTACTACTTTTAAATGAGGCAATTGTTGTTTAAGTTCTTGATCTGAGAGGGCAGAGAGTTCATCGTGAGTAAGGACAAGGTCATTTTCTCCAGTGACGATACCGGCTTCTTTAGCGATAGCAACAGCGGTTTCTTTACGGTCACCAGTTACCATAACTACTTGAACACCCGCACGGTTCATTGTTTCAACAGTTTGTTTAATTGAAGAACGAACGTTATCACGGATACATACGATACCAATCAAGACTTTATCATTACCATCTGTATTTAGGATAGCAAGCAAACGCATTGAACGGTTAGCTTGTTCCAATGATAATTCTTGGAAACGAGCTTTGATATCATCAGTAAAGTTTTGTTTATTACCATCTTTATCAAAATAGTAGTAGCAGTCATTTAGAATGAATTCTGGAGCACCTTTGATGTAGGTTTTTCCATCGTTAGTCGTTACACTTGCGAATTTTGTTGCTGAGTTGAATTGTTGCTTCTCAGTAATTGTATTCGTATCGAAATCAAGTTGAGAACGACCAATAAGGAAATCAAGAAGTGCACGGTCAGTGGCGTTACTACCAACAGCACTGCCATCAGCTACCATGGCATCGTTGTTAAGACCGATACCATTAATCATTTCAGCTTTAAGGCTATCTGACATTGTGTCAAAATCAGGTGCATCAGTTTCACCAGTAGCCGCATAAAGTGTTCCATCAGCAAGGAAAAAGTCAACTACAGATAGTTTACCTTCTGTGATGGTACCAGTTTTATCACTGAAGAGGATATTCATGTATCCGGCTGTTTCAATGGTATCAGGATGGCGAACCAAGATATTTTGTGCTAAAAGTCGACCTGAGTTCATTGAAGAAACGAGTGCCAACATCATTGGCAGACCTTCTGGAACAGCCATGATGATGATTGTAACTGCAAAGAGAATCGTTTCAATGATAAGAAGGAAGATTGAACCACCATTGAGGTTATTAGCCTTATTAAGGGCAATAAAGCCTAAGACAAGGTTGATTACTGAGTATGCAGCACCTGCACTATAACCGAGGACACCGATATTACCAGCAAGCTTGTTAAGTTTCACTTTAGATGGTGAATCTTTACTATCTTCTTGAAGAGAAGTATTGATGCTTCCAAGAACGGTGTTATTACCAATTTGTGTAGTTTCCATAACAGCTTCACCTGAAGTAACAACTGTACCACGGAAGACTTTGAGCTCTGTAAAGAGGTCTGAAGAGTCTGGCTCTGCTTGATCACCAAGAGGAAGTTTTTTAGCATCTTCACTTTCACCATTAAGGACAGCTTGGTTTACTTTTAACTCACCTTCCAAGATGATACCGTCAACTGGAATCTTATCTCCTGATTGAAGGAGAATCTGATCACCTTTTACAATATCATCAACGAGAACCTCTTTAAGTTTACCATTACGATAAACCTTGGCATTAGTTTTTGAAGCTTCTTCTTGAAGAGTGTTGAATTTTTGCTCATTTCGGTATTGTGAGACTGCTGAGAATCCTGTAGACAACAAAATAGCGAAAATTAGTGAGATGGCCTCATACCAATTAGCTTCACCAATATCAGGGAAAATCATTCCAACAAAGTTGAAGATGATTTTTAATCCTAAGGCAGCCAAGAGGATAAGAATCCATTGATCTTGGAAGGCTTCAATAAAAATCGAGAGGAGCGATTTAGCCTCTTTACTAGAGAGCCTATTATCGCCATGGGCGTTTTTACTTGCTTGAACTTCAGCAGAAGTCAAGCCTTTAAATTTTTTCATTTAAGGTTTGTATCCTTTCTAAATTATTACTGAGTTTTAAGGCTAGTAAACTATAAGCCAAAAAGTTCATCATTTCAGTCACGATAACTGAATAACTATCAGTAAGTATTATACTTTATTTTTACTATTAAATTGTTGATTTTTTTACCAATAGAAAATTGAAGTTTCTTTTGTCTTTAGTAAGTGTAGGAGAGTACGAAGAACCTGCTTATTTTATTTAGATTTAATTCTATTCCTCCACCTTCAATTTATACAACCCTCTCACCGCATTACATCCGTAGATGGCCTGAGCCTGTTTCAGATCTTTTACAGTCAGGACTTTTTCTTTTAGCCTATTTTCAGCTATAAGACTTTGTCTGTAGATGCCATTTAAGAGGCCGAGGTGAACTGGTGGTGTGTAGAGTTGGTCTTCGATTTTAAGGATGATGTTACCGATAGAGGTTTCTAGGAGTTGCCCCTCATGATTATAATAGATTTGTTCGTGAGGTTCGATACTAAGGTGAGGACGGTAACTTGTTTTGAAGAAGGTATATGGGCTATCCAACGGATGCCTTTGCTCAACTAACTTTGCTTGGCAAAAGTCATAGGATAAGTTTGTTAATTGGCTATGTTCAAACTTCAATTCACCATCTTTTGCAAGTGTCATTTTAAGACGGTAGTCTTTGTCAAGGTCTAGTGATTGGCACAGAGCTTCGACTTGATAGTGAGCTTTTTCTGCATTGAAAGGACAGTCAAAGTAGCGACTGCTCTCTTGCAGGCGTTTTATATGCTCCTCCAGAAAGAGAAGTTTTCCTTGATGAATACGACCGGTAGAAATGAGGTCGAATTTTGGGTTCTGACGGTATAGAACAGCAGCTTTTTGCTTGGTTTCTTCGTATTCGGATTCCCAGTTACTGTCCCAGGTAATCCCCCCTCCGACACCATAGATAGCCTTGGTTTCTTCCATTTGTAGTGTCCGAATGGCTACGTTGAAAATACTAGGTCCCTGTGGCACCAAGATTCCAATAGCTCCACAATAAACACCTCTAGGCTGTTTTTCAACCTTCTTAATAATCTCCATGGTTGCTATTTTGGGGGCACCTGTAATCGATCCGCATGGAAAAAGGGCTTGGAAGACATCGCATAAACTTCTATTTGTCAGGAGTTGCGTTTCAATTGTCGAAGTCATTTGCCAAACTGTAGAGTATTGTTCAACTTGGCAAAGGCTCTTGACATCTTCACTTCCTATTTTAGAAATACGATTCATGTCATTTCTAAGAAGGTCGACAATCATCATATTTTCAGAGCGATTTTTCTGATCCTGAGCTAGCCATTGGGCTTGTTTAAGGTCGGATTCAGTTGTCAAACCACGATTGGTAGTACCTTTCATAGGTCGAGTGGTCAATGTATCGCCATCTTTTTTAAAGAAGAGTTCTGGACTTATGGAAATGATAGAAACATCATCGTGCTGAATAAAGGCATTATAATGAGCATTTTGCTCAACAACCAATCGATTGTAGATGTCAAAGGGATCAGCTGTCAGGTTCTGTTGAAGTTGAACAGTATAATTGACCTGATAGGTATCACCTTGTCGAATATGGTGGTGTATTTGCCCAATAGCAGCCTTGTATTCCTCAGCAGAAGTTAGCTCATGCCAAGATTTTGGTAAGGCAATTGGCTCATAAGTAAGTGGAATACGCTCTGTTTGAACAGTTTCATGAATAGTAAAGTAAAGAAGATACTCAGACATCAGTGGACCATCAATAACCTCAAATTTTGACTCGAAGGCAGGGGCTGCTTCATAGGAAAGATAACCTACTGCATAATAGCCTTTATTTTGATAGGCTTCGACTTCGGCTAAAAGGGATTTAACTTCCTTAATGTCCTTTGTTTTTAGTTCTTTAATGGTGTCTGTAAAGATTTGTCTGACACCAAGTTCCTTAAAATCAATAACAGTTTTCTTATGCATACTTAGAGTATAACATAAGAAGTTTCCCTTTTTAACTCTCTTTTTCAAAAATCTAACCAAAAATGAACTTTTCAGATAGTTTTACATATGTTATAATGATAGGGACCACAAGAAGATTTTAGAGAGAATATGACTGAAAAAATAACTTTGAGAAAGGCAACAGCAGTCTTTCAAACAAAAAATGAAAAAAGGCACTTCTAAGAATTCATGGAAGCATCAGATGTATGAGCTAGAAATTGCCATTGCTAAAGAGTCAAGTAACCAAAAAAGAAATGAACTCATTAAAATCCATAATGGCTATATGAGTGAGTATGATAGCTTAAAGAAACAAATCATATGGTTAGCCGTATTAGGAATTTGTTTCTTATTAGTATTGGTAGTTTTTGGTTATTTTATTTGGAATAGCTACAATAGTGAGAATATGTCTTATACATCATCTTGGCTTTCAAGAAAAAGTACTGAGCACTTATAGAGCTTAGTGTCCTTATCCTAGTAAATAATAGAGTCTCTAGACAAAAGTCTAGGGATTTTTTGATATGAAAATGGATTTATAAGGCTGATATATAGTTATTAGTTATAACAATATCTAAACAAAGGGAGATAACGGGAGCTAGAAACCCGTTATTTTATAGGTTATAGTCTAAAACTATATATAGAGAAAACTAATAGCAATTATACAGCTATCCATTTCTTTGGTAAGATAAGTTCAACAACAAAGAGGAGGACACAAGATGTCAACTACTATCATTGGTTTCCCACGTTTGGGTGAATTCCGCGAATTAAAATTTACAACAGAAAAATACTTTAGAAATGAAATTACTGCAGATGAACTTTTAGCAGCAGCCAAAGACTTGCGTGCAAAACACTGGAATATTGTTAAAGAGAAGGGTATCACTGAAATTCCTTCAAATGATTTTTCACATTACGATAACTTCCTTGATGCAGCTTTCCTTTTCAACGTCGTACCTGAATCAGTTCAAAACTTGGATTTGACAGATCTTGAACGTTACTTTGCTTTGGCTCGTGGTTACCAAGGTGAAAAAGGGGATGTACGTGCCCTTCCTATGAAAAAATGGTTTAACACTAACTACCATTACATCGTTCCTAAATTTGAAAAAACAACACAAGTTAAACTTGCTGGTCACAAGATTTTTGATGAGTACCAAGAAGCTAAAGAATTGGGACTTAACACACGTCCAGTTGTCGTTGGACCATTCACTTTCCTTCAATTATCTGACTTTGAAGATGGTGTGAAGGCAGAAGACTTTGTAGACAGCTTTGTGGCTGCTTACCAAGAAGTCTTTGCAAAATTGGCAGAACTTGGTGCAACTCGTATTCAACTCGATGAGCCAGCTCTTGTTAAAGATTTGACAGCTGAAGAAAAAGCTCTCTTCTTGAACCTCTACAACAAACTTTTGGCTGATAAGAAAGGTCTTGAAGTTTTGATCCAAACTTACTTTGGTGACGTTCGTGATGTCTACAATGACCTTGTGAACTTGCCAGTTGATGGTATTGGCCTTGACTTTGTTGAAGGTAAGAAAACACTTGAATTGGTTAAAGGTGGTTTTCCAGCTGATAAGACTCTCTATGCCGGCATCGTCAATAGTAAAAACATCTGGCGTAACAACTACGAGAAGAGTCTTGCAACTCTTGAACAAGTTCCAGCTGAAAATGTTGTTTTGACAACATCTTGCTCACTTCTTCATGTACCATTTACAACTGCTAACGAAGATTTCGAACCAGCTATCTTGAACCACTTTGCTTTTGCGGTTGAAAAATTGGACGAATTTCGTGATTTGGATGCTATCCGCAATGGTCAAGGTGAAGAAGCCCTTGCTGCTAACAAAGAACTCTTCGCGACTGAGCGTATTGGTGAAAATGCTGAACTTCGTGCCCGTATTGCAGGCTTGACTGAAGTTGATTACACTCGTTTGCCACCATTTGCAGAACGTGAAGCGATTCAAAAAGATGCTTTCAAGCTTCCATTGCTTCCAACAACAACTATTGGTTCATTCCCTCAAACTAAGAAAGTTCGTGCGAAACGTTTGGCTTTCCGTAAGAATGAATTGTCACAAGAAGAATACGATGCTTTCCTTGCTGAAATCACTGATGAATGGATTAAATGGCAAGAAGAAGTTGGATTTGACGTGCTTGTACATGGTGAATTCGAACGTAACGACATGGTTGAATACTTCGGTCAAAACTTGTCAGGTTACCTCTTCTCTAAAAACGGTTGGGTACAATCATATGGTATGCGTGGGGTTAAACCACCAATCATCTGGGGTGATGTGACTCGTCTTAACCCAATCACTGTGAAATGGTCTAGCTACGCACAAAGCCGTACAGACAAACCTGTTAAAGGTATGTTGACTGGACCTGTTACTATCTTTAACTGGTCATTCCCACGTGAGGACATCTCTATCAAGGATTCGACTCTTCAAATTGCTCTTGCAATCAAAGATGAAGTACTTGACCTTGAAGCTGCAGGCGTGAAAATTATCCAAATTGACGAAGCTGCTCTTCGTGAAAAATTGCCACTCCGTCGTAGTGACTGGTATGAGGATTACCTCGACTGGGCAATTCCAGCCTTCCGTTTGGTGCACTCAACTGTAGCACCAGACACACAAATCCACACCCATATGTGTTACTCAGAATTTACAGATATCATCCCAGCCATCGACAACTTGGATGCTGACGTTATCTCATTTGAAGCTAGTCGTTCAAATCTTGAAATCTTGGATGAACTTAAAGCCCAAAACTTCCAAACAGAAGTTGGACCTGGGGTTTACGATATTCACTCACCACGTGTACCACAAGACTGTGAAATTGACCACACTATCGAAGCAATCTTGGCTAAAGTACCAAGTGGTAAAGTTTGGATTAACCCTGACTGTGGTTTGAAGACTCGCGGAATCAAAGAAACTAAAGAAAGTTTGATCAAGCTTGTAGAAGCTGCAAAAGTAGCTCGCGAAAACTTGTAAGCAGAAGTTATCATACGTTGAAAACCTTCTTCCTTAAGAGTAGAAGGTTTTCAATAGCGAATAATTTTCTAAAGATTTTTGCAAGCAGGCTATGATTAACAAGTATTTAACTGTACTTATGAAGTCAGTAGGCACTTAAAACAGCTTTTATCTTAACAAAAATCTAAAAAGAAGAAGGTATAAAATATGACAAGCCAAACACCATCACTCTCTTTTGAAGTCTTTCCACCTAACCCAGCAGTAGGTGACGAAAAAATTCTACGTGCCCTTGAGGATATGCAAGAATTGGCTCCACATTTTATCAGTGTGACAGCTAGTAATAACAAATATAATATCAAAGAGACGACGGTTCCTTTGGCGGATTATATTCAAAATGACCTAGCCATCCCAACAATTGCCCACCTTCCTGCTATCTATTTGAGCAAAGAAAAGGTTGCTGACACCTTACGTGACTTGGATGCTGTTGGTGTACACCGTATCTTAGCCCTACGTGGCGATATCATTCCTGGTGTGGAACCTCTTAAAGACTTTAGATATGCCACTGATTTGATTGAGTTTATTAAGGAAGAAGCTCCTCAATTTGATATCATCGGTGCCTGCTATCCTGAAGGGCATCCAGATTCGCCAAATCAAATCTCTGATATCCAAAACCTTAAGAAAAAGGTTGATGCAGGTTGTTCTAGCCTTGTAACTCAACTCTTCTTTGACAATGAACGTTTCTATGATTTTCAAGATAAATGTACCCTGGCTGGAATTGATGTACCAATTCATGCGGGTATTATGCCTATTTTGAATAGTAACCAAGCCCTACGTTTGCTTAAGACTTGTGAGAATATCCATTTACCACGTAAGTTCCGTGCCATTTTGGATAAGTATGAGCATGATCCTGAGTCACTTAGAGCGGCAGGTCTTGCCTATGCTATTGACCAGATTGTCGATCTTGTTACGCAAGCTGTTGCCGGAGTTCACCTCTACACCATGAATAATGCAGAGACCGCTCGTCATATTCATGGAGCTACTCATTCCTTGTTCAAGCATCATTCACAAGTAAGCGCTCTATAATTGAATCATAATACTACCACCTATAGATTAATCTATAGGTGGTTTCTTGGTTCTAGTAGTAAAAAGGGTGACTTGCTTACAATCCTAGTATTGTCATGTATAAAAAAGACTTAGAGCTAAGCTCTGAGTCTTAAGTATTATTCACCTACGAAAGCATTGATTTCTGCTTCGATATTAGCAATTTTTTCTTTAGCATCTGCTTCAGATTCACCAACTGTAGCGATGTAGAATTTGATTTTTGGTTCTGTACCTGAAGGACGAACGGCAAACCATGAATCATCAGCCAAGATGTATTTCAAAACGTTGCTTGGAGGAGTTGTCAATTTTTCTACGCCGTCAGCAGTAGTAGCTGTTTGTTCCAAGAAGTCTTCTGTTTTAGCAATATCAGTGTTGTTGAATTGTTTAGGAGCATTGCGACGGAATTTGTCCATGATTTTCTTGATTTCTGCAGCACCATCAACACCTGAAAGCGTAACTGAAATTGTCTTTTCTGAGAAGTAACCATATTGTTTGTAGATTTCTTCGATACCATCTGCCAATGTCATACCACGTGAACGGTAGTATGCAGCAATTTCTGCAACGATAAGAACGGCTTGGATAGCGTCTTTATCGCGTACAAATGGTTTGATGAGGTAACCGAAGCTTTCTTCAAAACCAAACATGTAAGTGTAATTGTGTTGTGTTTCAAATTCATGAATCTTTTCACCGATAAATTTGAAGCCAGTCAAGACATTAAACATTGTTGCGCCGTAGCTTTCTGCGATCTTAGTAACTAATTCAGTTGATACGATTGATTTACAAAGGGCAGCATTAGCAGGGAGAGTACCAGCTGTTTTGTGAGCTTCAAGGATATATTTGGCGATGATAGCACCAATTTGGTTACCAGAAAGGTTGAGGTATGAACCATCTGGTTGGCGGATTTCAACGCCAAGACGGTCCGCGTCAGGGTCAGTTGCAACCAATACGTCGGCATCTACATTACGACCGAGTTCTTCAGCAAGAGCAAAGGCATCTTGGTTTTCTGGGTTAGGAGATTTAACAGTTGAGAAGTCAGCATGAGGAACCGCTTGAGCTTCAACGACTTGAACAGCATCAAACCCAGCTTGAGCAAGGGCACGGCGAGCCAACATTTCACCAGTACCATGAAGTGGAGTATATACAATCTTCATGTCACGACCATACTCATTAATCAAGTCCTGGTTGATGTTAACGTCTTTAACTTCTTTTAGGTATTCAGCATCAACATTTTCACCGATGATTTCGATGAGACCGCTAGCCTTGCTGTCTTTGAGGTCAGCTAATTTGACAGTGAAAGGATTATCAATAGCACGGATGTAATCTGTCAATGCATTGGCATCAGCGGGTGGCATTTGTCCACCGTCTTCACCATAAACTTTGTATCCGTTAAATGGAGCTGGGTTGTGGCTAGCAGTTATCATGATACCTGCAAATGTGTGGAGATTACGTACTGCGAATGATAATTCAGGAGTTGGACGAAGGCTCTCGAACACATAAGATTTAATACCATGAGCTGCTAAAACTTGCGCAGATTCAAAAGCAAACTCAGGAGAGAAACGACGGCTGTCATAAGCGATAGCAACACCACGTTTTTTAGCTTCCTCACCTTTTGAGTCGATCAATTGTGCCAAACCTTCGGTTGCTTGACGAACAACATAAATGTTAATACGGTTGGTACCAGCGCCGATTAAACCACGCATACCAGCTGTACCGAATTCAAGATTAGTATAGAAGGCATCTTCTTTAGTTTTTTCATCCATAGAAACCAACTCATCACGAAGATAAGCAGGCAATTCAGCAAAATCGAGCCATTTTTGATAATTTTCAGTGTAAGACATATCAATCTCCTTTATATTTTAAACGCTTACATTGTATCACAACTAAAGGAAAAAATCATGCTAATTACCATGTTTTTTCTTTATTTTTTCAATCGAAGTAGCATAGGTGTGATACTAAGCGTTAATAGGCCAGCAATAACCATTTCAGCAACAGAGTTTATAGTGAAAATAGTTGCCATTAGAGTTTTTCCACCTGCTGAGTAGAAATTAGGGATTAGGAAGTAGATACCTAGAAGCACGAAAAATGTATTTGTAAAAGCACCTAAAACACCAGACAGCGTCAAGCCTAGGCGATTTTGAAGCAACTTGTAGATAAAGTAAGGAAAAATACCGATTAAAATACGAGGACCAATTGCAATGACAGCAGATGCCCAAGTTCCTCCTTCCACAAAAGGACTGAAGAGATAACTGCCTACTGTATAGACGATAGTGTTACGAACAATACTCATAATCCCCATAAAACCGCCTAAATATGCACCAATTTTAGGACCATAGACGATACTAGCAATAATGACTGGGATATGAGTTAGGGTTGGTTTGATTGGAAGTGTAAAAGCAGCAAAGATAGTTTGACTGAGTACCTCAATAACGACCATTGTGGCTATTAATAGAGCCAATTGTGCCGTTTGGTTTGCTTTATTTTTTTTATTCATCATAAACTTCTTTTTACTCTCTACAAGGCTATTTTGTTAAAGCATTGTCAATGGATTCAATTATGTCATAGATATCAGCTAAGGCACCGCGTCCTGTATCTCCACAAGCCAGTAAACCTGATTTTGGAAGAATTTCTTGGTAGCCAAGGTCATGCAAAGTATCTAAATTTTTTCTAGTCAGTGGATTTTCATACATTTTCGTATTCATTGCAGGGGCAATTATTTTTGGGGTAGTGCTAGGTAAAGCTAAAGCAGTAGCAGTAAGCATATTATCGGCTAGACCATGTGCTAATTTGGCAATGGTATTTGCTGAAGCTGGACTTACAATAAAGAGGTCAGCTTCTTTTCCTAAGTCAATATGATTAATACATTCAGCCAATTTTTCTTCCATGACATCAGTGTGAACGGGGTTCTTCGAGAGAACTTGAAGTGTCAGAGGAGTAATAAAGGCTTGAGCGGCTTCAGTCATAATGACGTGAATGTCATAACCCTTTTTCTTTAAATTGCTTGTTAGATCAGCTGCTTTATAGGCAGAGATTGATCCTGAAACAGCAAGGATGATTCGTTTACTCATGGCATATCCTTTCAAATAAAGCTTGAGCAATTGCAGATTTGGACGCAACTTTCTCCCTGCTTTTCTCGTCAACTAGATAGGCAATATGTTGATTTGGAGTAATATCACTCAAGTCATTTGCAACAATAATATCAGCTTTATTGCGTTTTAGACTTGCACGAGCAACCTCAAAAAGCTCATCTTGACTTACATTAACCAAAAGTTTGAAGCCAATCAATTTAATATCAGGATTCCATTGTTTGACAAAACTAATGATCTTCGGTGTCTTTTTAAGAAAGAGAACTTGATAATCTGAAGCTGATGATATCTTGCTTTCAGTGTTAGACTTTTGCAAAAATTGAGTAAGATCTTCGGTAGCCTCTAATTCAGTGAAATCCGTCATATAAACAGGTGTATAATCAGAGACTGCCATACTATGGATTAGGACATCGTTCTCTTTGACGAGTGGCTCCATTTTTTTGAGAAGACTATCTACGTTCGTAATTTCTGTAATCTTTAGATTTTCTTTCGGTTCTGGTTTAACCGCTGTCTTGGTCGTTACTAAGGTTACTTGGTGCCCCTTAGCTAAGAAAAGTTCAGAGATTTCCTTTCCTAGATAACCTGTAGAATGGTTTGTGATTCCACGTACAGCATCAATCTTTTCAGTGGTACCACCTGATGTAATCAAAATTTTCATACTAGTATTGTACTAAAAATTGAGTTTTTAGTAAATAATAGTAGGTCTTTTTTGAGTTGTACCCCTATAAATTAAAGTTATAACGATTTATAACAAAACAAAAACCGAACATTGAAAAGTAATCAACCAAAAATAATGCGTTTTTTATGGAACTCTGCTATAATAGATTCTAGAAAAAATATAGAGGAGTGTCTCATGAAAACAGATATCGAAATTGCTCAAAGTGTAGAATTAAAACCAATCACAGAAGTAGTTGAAAAAGTTGGAATCGGCTTTGACGATTTGGAACTCTACGGAAAATACAAGGCAAAATTGTCATTTGATAAAATCAATGCAGTCAAAGACAATAAACCAGGAAAATTGATTTTGGTAACAGCCATCAACCCAACACCAGCTGGTGAAGGGAAATCAACTATGTCAATTGGTCTTGCTGACGCTCTGAACAAAATTGGTAAGAAAACGATGCTTGCTCTTCGTGAACCATCTCTTGGACCTGTTATGGGGATTAAAGGTGGTGCTGCAGGTGGTGGTTACGCACAAGTCCTTCCGATGGAAGATATTAACCTTCACTTTACAGGGGATATGCATGCTATCACCACAGCTAATAACGCTTTGTCTGCTCTCCTTGATAATCATATTCACCAAGGAAATGCACTCGGCATTGACCAACGTCGTATTATCTGGAAACGTGTGGTTGACCTTAATGATCGTGCGCTTCGTCATGTAAATGTTGGTCTTGGTGGTCCCCTTAACGGTATTCCACGTGAAGATGGTTTTGATATTACTGTTGCGTCTGAAATCATGGCGATTCTTTGCTTGGCAACTGATATTAAAGACCTTAAAGAACGTTTGGCTAACATTGTAGTTGCCTACCGTTATGACCGTTCACCTGTTTATGTACGTGATCTTGAAATTGAAGGTGCGCTTACCCTTATTCTTAAAGATGCCATCAAACCTAACTTGGTACAGACAATTTATGGGACACCAGCTTTGGTACACGGTGGTCCATTTGCCAACATCGCTCACGGATGTAACTCAGTTCTAGCTACAGCTACAGCTCTTCGTTTGGCTGATTATACGATTACTGAAGCAGGTTTCGGTGCTGACCTTGGAGCTGAAAAATTCCTGGATATCAAGACTCCAAACCTCCCAACAACTCCTGATGCTGTTGTTATTGTTGCGACACTTCGTGCCCTTAAAATGCATGGTGGGGTAGCCAAAACGGACCTCTCTGAAGAAAATGTTCAGGCCGTTCGTGATGGCTTCGCAAACTTGAAACGTCATGTGGAAAATATTCGTAAATTCGGTCTTCCTGCAGTCGTTGCTATTAACGAGTTTGTAGCTGATACAGAAGCTGAAATTGCAGCCCTTAAAGAACTTTGTGCAGAAATCGATGTTCCTGTTGAATTGGCTAGCGTTTGGGCTAATGGTGCTGATGGTGGTATTGACCTTGCCAACGCAGTAGTTGATGCTGTTGAAAATGGCAATGCTGACTATAAACGTCTTTATTCTGATGATGATAGCTTGGAAGCGAAAATCACTAAGATTGTTACTGAAATCTATGGTGCTAAATCAGTTGTCTTTGAGAAAAAAGCTAAGAATCAACTCAAACAATTTGCAGAATTTGGTTGGGATAAATTGCCAGTATGTATGGCCAAAACACAATATAGCTTCTCAGATAACCAATTCTTACTTGGAGCACCAGAAGGTTTTGATATCACTATCCGTGAATTTGTTCCTAAAACAGGTGCTGGATTTATCGTAGCTCTTACAGGTGACGTCATGACGATGCCTGGTCTTCCAAAAGCACCAGCAGCCCTCAAGATGGACGTAGCTGAAGACGGAACAGCTGTTGGTTTATTCTAAGAAGAAATATCGATATAAAACAGTACCAATTGGTGCTGTTTTTTCGTTTCAGTTATGAAAAACTTAATGAAAGTATATTAGACTGAATCTAAATAAAAGAAAGTCAATGCACTAGATGATTATGTGTATTTTAGATATAATGATAAAACTTAGTCAAAGTGTTCTTTAAATATTTGACACCTAACAAAGGGGGATAGCTATGATTAAAATACTACTAGTAGAAGATGATTTGAGTTTGTCAAATTCAGTTTTTGATTTTTTAGATGACTTCGCAGATGTGATGCAAGTCTTTGATGGTGATGAAGGCCTCTACGAAGCTGAAAGTGGCGTCTATGATTTGATTCTTTTAGACTTAATGCTGCCTGAAAAAGATGGTTTCACGGTTCTTAGAGAATTACGCGAAAAAGGTGTAACAACTCCTGTACTTATTATGACTGCAAAGGAAAGTCTAGACGATAAGGGACACGGCTTTGAACTGGGGGCAGATGACTATCTAACCAAACCTTTCTATTTAGAAGAGTTGAAGATGCGTATTCAAGCACTTTTGAAACGCTCTGGTAAATTTGACCAAAACACACTTTCTTTTGGGAATCTTCGTGTCAATCTTGCTACAAATTCAACCTTTGTGGGTGATAAAGAAGTAGAACTTCTTGGTAAAGAGTTTGATTTATTAGTTTACTTCTTACAAAATCAAAATGTCATCTTGCCTAAGTCACAAATTTTTGACCGTCTTTGGGGATTTGATAGTGATACCACGGTATCGGTTGTTGAAGTATATGTTTCTAAAATTCGTAAAAAACTTAAAGGAACAGACTTTGCTGCCAACCTCCAAACTTTGAGAAGTGTGGGGTACATTTTGAAGAATGCTGACTAAATTTTTCAATTATCTCTTTAGGAGAATCAAGTCAGACGGATTTAAGTCGTTCATTCATTTCTTTGTCACTTTTTCTGGTATTTTCCTTATCATGACTGTCATGATTTTACAGATTTTGAGTTACGGTGTTTATTCAAATGTGGATTCTAGTCTGAAAATGGCAGCAACTAAGACCAATTCTTATTTAGAAATGGAAATGCTAAAACGGGAACTTTTTCTGACTTCTGAGGTAGATCAAAATAATACGACAACCATCTACCAAGCCTATGATACTAAAGGGTCGACAGATGAAACACCTGACTCGAGTGGCTCTAAAAAAGAATCTAAGAAGAAATCAAAGATGGAAGATGCCCCTCACGATTTATCTGTTGCGGCGAACACCAGTGTCTTAGTGCTTGATAAGAATGGAAAAATCCTCAATGTCGTCGATAAATTTTTAAGCTTATCCAATTTACCAATAGATAAAAATAATATTGATGTCATCAGTAAGGGAAGTGCTCAGAATTATTTTGATCAAATGGAAAAGTACCGCCTGATTACGGAAAAGGTAGATAATAGTCTCTATCCTGATTCTAAGTACCTTGTTATTGCGATTAATACAACTCAATTGGAAGAAGCCACTGAACGTTATGTCAAGCTAATTGTCATCATGATGAGTTTCTTTTGGCTCTTATCTGTTGCGGCTAGTATGTATTTGGCCAAGTGGTCAAGACGTCCTATCCAGGAAAGCTTGGAGAAGCAGAAGGCTTTTGTTGAAAATGCTAGTCATGAGTTACGGACACCGCTTGCTGTGATTCAAAACAGGTTAGAAGTTCTTTTCCGCAAGCCTGAGAGTACTATTTTAGATAATTCAGAGAATATTGCATTAAGTCTTGATGAAGTACGTAATATGCGTCTTTTGACAACTAATCTCTTGAACTTGGCTCGTCGTGACGATGGTATTAAGCTGGAAATCGAAACCTTAGAACCTGCATTCTTTGATACAGTATTTACCAACTATGTCATGATTGCAGAAGAAAATGAGAAAGGTTTCACGGCTCAAAACCAAGTTAGTCGTCCAATCCAAACTGATAAAACGTTATTGAAACAGTTAATGACCATATTATTTGATAATGCTATTAAATATACGGAAGATGATGGACATGTTACCTTTACTGTACGCACTAATGACCGCCATCTTTATATTTCTGTAGCTGATAATGGTCCTGGGTTATCAGATAGTGATAAGAAAAAAATCTTTGATCGATTTTATCGCGTAGATAAGGCTAGAACCAGACAAAAAGGTGGTTTTGGACTGGGCTTATCCCTAGCGCAACAAATTGTTTTAGCTCTTAAAGGAACAATTGTTGTTAAAGATAATCAACCAAAGGGAACGATTTTTGAAGTTAAAATCACTGGAGTTTAATTGGCTCTATAATTTCTGTAG